>DASXIL010000092.1:0-16280 GCA_036497985.1 Candidatus Angelobacter sp.
AAAAAGCTGGCGGTACGAAAATCTCTGCAGCCACAAGTGCAGCAGCAACTGCGCATCTTCTCCTGTGCCTTCCACACGGCGCTCCAGCAGAAACGCCAGCGCCGACGCAATGAAATCAATGGCCAGAAAGATAGCGAAATAAAAAGCCAGGCGCTCAAAGCTGCTCGCATCCGTACTTTCCGGATGGAAGTAACGCGCGGCCGCGTATTCCAACATGCCAAACAGGAACATGATGTCGATAAAAGGCGACACCAGCGGCAGCATGATCTGAAAAATTATAATGTTAGGCAGGGCAATCCAGCCTAGGCGGCTGCGGCGGCGGATGGCAGCACCATGTTTCCATACGGCCTGGAGAATGCCGAATGACCAGCGGAAGCGCTGGCGCATGAGGCCGCGCGCATTCGTCGGCGCTTCAGTAAACGCCAGAGCGCGATCTTCATTCACCACGCGCCATCCGTTCTCCAGCAGAGACATGGTCAAGTCTGCGTCTTCCGCCACGGTATCGGTATGGTAGCCACCGGCCTCGCGGACAGCAGACACGCGCCATGCGCCAATGGCTCCGGGAACGACGCTCACGGCGCCAAACACGTTGAGAGCGCGACGCTCAAAGTTCTGGCTCGTGATGTATTCCAGCGCCTGCCAGCGGGTCCAGAGGTTCACGCGATTGCCTACTTTGGCATTGCCCGCAACCGCCGCTACCTTTGCATCAGCGAAATGCGGGACCAAAATTGAAATAGCGTTGGGCGCAATCACCGTATCGGCATCGATGCCGACGTAAATTTCATCCTGCGTATGTTTCAAGGCGTGATTGAGCGCTTCCGCTTTCCCGGCGTTGGTCTTGGTCAATAAAAGAACACGGCCGTCAGCAATCTCCTGGGCAAATTTTTCCCGCACCACGGCGGATGTCGCGTCTTTCGATCCGTCATCCACCACGATCGTCCGCAGGTTTGGGTAGTCTGACGCCAGCGCCGATCGCACAGTATTCTCGATCACTTTCTCTTCATTGAATGCCGGAATAATGACGGTGACTTTGGGCTTGTAATCCGGGCCGCCAACCGGGGCAGGTGTACGCAAGCGATCGAATGTCGCCAGCGCGCCAATGCCAAGAAGGCGGGCGCTCATCAGAACGTCTCCAATGAAAAATACAAAAACAATGAATTGGGCCAGCCACTGTCCGAGAAGAAAAACATATCCATCAAGCCGTGCGCTCAGTACTTCATTGGGAGGGAGCTGCGGCATCACATCGGCCCGCGTTTTGTTCAACAGCTGTTCAACGCTCACAATCTTGAAACCGCGCGCTCTCAACCCTTCAATGACCGCCGGCAGTGCCTCGACGGTGGCAGTACGGTCGCCGCCGCCATCGTGGAGCAAAATAATATTGCCGCAATACAGAGGACCGCGGGTCTGGCAACCGTTGGTCGCCGCGCGTTGCGCCTGGTCAATCACTTCGGTGACGATTTCTGCGGCGCTTTGCCCTTTTTTCCAATCGTTGGGATCGATCTTTGAACCCACTGTGATGTAGCCTTCGCCCTGAACAAGTTCCAACGGGCGAACCTGGTCAGCGATGTCAGGGTCCTGGTCAATTGAATACGGTGGGCGGAAATAAAGCGGTTTCACGCCAATCTTGCTGGCGAACAGCTTTTCCGTCAGCTGCAGCTCCACACGCTTCATATACCATTGGGAAACGTCGCTGATGTCCGGGTGCGTGAAGGTGTGATTCCCAATGGCATGGCCTTCGTCATAAATGCGTTTGGCAAGCGCCGGAAACTTTTGCGTCTGCAAGCCGATCAAGAAAAAAGTGGCGGTGGCATTTTCACGCTTCAGGATGTCGAGGATTTGCGGCGTGTATGCGGGATCGGGGCCATCGTCAAACGTGAGCGCCACTTGTTTTTCTTTCCAACCATAGACCCTCACCTCATAAGGTTCCGGCAGGACCGTCATCTTTTCCGAAACAACGTATTTCTTGTCCGAATCAAGCGTAACTTCGCGGTGGCCGGGGCTGGGCTGGTGCTGGATATAAAGGACCTCACCATCGCCTTCACGATCAACGTCTTCACCGGCTTGGACCACTGAGAGTTTCTGCTCAGCGCCAGCCTCGGTGGGATTGTCCCATATCCTCCAGAGCGACCGATCTTCCGATCCCAGCCGCCACAGCGCAAACGTGCGGATGCCCAGATCACGGGCCGAGCGCATCTGGTTCAGCGCCGTAACAGCATCAAGAAACCAGACCTGGTGCTCCTGGCCGCCGTCTTCCATGTAGGCGTAATGAGGATTGAGCGAGTCGGAATCAAGTTCAATTTCCGCGCTGGATTCACGCGCGTGCAGCCATGATTCCTGCACGTTGTTGGTGTCGACGTTGGTGATGCGCTTCTTTCGGCCGGAAAGTTTCCAGTCGTATCCATAGCTGCCGATGGCGCAGATGATTTTGGTTTTGGGAATGTCTTTTACCGCCTGTTTCAAGTTAGCGGTAAACCAATCCTGTGAAGCCACGGGGCCGGGAGCGCTGGTGACCTGGTGCTGGTCATAGTTCATAATGACCATGCCATCGGCAGCGGCGGCAAGTGCAGGGTAATCGTAGTCTTTATCGGCCACCGGGACATTGACGTACAGCCTGAGGCCGCGCGCATGCAGGTCATGGCCCAGCTCCTGGATCAGCGCCACAAATCCGGGCTGCGCCTTGAGTGGAATTTCCTCAAAATCAATGGCCGCGCCCTTGAATCGATCACTGGCCAGATAAAGCAGAAGCTGCGTGCGGAATGTCTGCCGCGCCGCAGGGTCCATCAGAAAGTCGCCAACGTTCGTGAGCCACTGCTTACTGACCGTTTCATAATTGTTGATAAGCGGGAAAACTTCGGCCTCGGCTTTCTCAGCCCGCAGAAAAGGCATTACTCGATCGTCAGTGGAATGAACAATCCCGTTTTCGACCACCGGAAAAGGATGGTTAACGCTGTCAAAGCCCTGCAAATGGCCATCGGGGGTAAGCACGTGCAGCCATTCAGGAAAGAGGATATCGATCTGAGGGTAGTATTCCTTCAGCGATACAAAGCTGGCTGCATCCCAGGTAACGTAATAGGCGGCTCGAATACCTTCATCGGTGTTCAGCACTACCTGTGAAGGCGATGCTTTGGTTTTCCGGTGCGTGTTTTTTGTATTCGCGCGCTTGCGGTGTTCGCGTTCCTTCAATGCGCGCAGGTTGCGCTTTTGTTCCGGCATCAGCACGTGTGGCAGCGGATCTGACTGCACAAAGACCGTAATGATGAAAAACAGCACCAGGCTGCCGACGGTCGCGCCGAGCACGCTTAGCAGAATGCGCAGCCGTCCCCAGCGCTTCCGGTCAGGATCATAAAAGATAGATTTTGCCATTGCTGGATTGTTACAAACCATCGTAAGCGGCGGGGAGAGGCAGGTCAATCGGGCATTGCCCTTGCGTACCCCTTGGAGTTGTACGGGCGGGAATGCGCCTTTACACTAGGCATTCTTCCTCATGGCAAAGCTCATTGAACTGGTGCGGCGCAACTGGCCCTTTTTCCTACTGGTGACCATGGCCGGGCTGGCTTTGCGGCTCTTCTTTGTCTTCCGTTATCCCCATCTCGCGGGCGACACGTGGGTCTATGGCGATATCGCCAAAAACTGGCTGGACCATGGAATTTTCGGCGTTACAGACGATGGCGCCATCCGTCCCACTTTAATCCGCCTGCCCGGATATCCCGGCTTTCTGGCGGCAATGTTCGCAATCTTTGGCCGGGAGCACTACACGGCTGTGATGATTGCGCAAGCGCTGATCGATACCAATACCTGCCTGGTAATCGCCGGCTTGGGATTGGAATTGACGAATGGCCGCGCGGCTAAGGCAGCTTACCTATTGGCGGCGCTGTGTCCGTTTACGGCGAGTTACGTTGCTGCTCCGCTTTCTGAGACACTGGCCATCTGCTGCGTGGCGCATGCGCTGTACTATGGCGTGCGCGGATTGAAAGCGCTGGAGCAGAACGCTCCTGGTGGCAAGCTATGGGCGATTGCCGGCCTGTGGACCGCCGCAGGAATTTTTATGCGGCCCGATAACGGACTCATCCTGTCTGCGATGGGACTAGCGTTGCTGGTGATTTTTTTCCGCAAGCCAAACAAGAAGTACGTGGTCTATGCAGGATTAGTATTGGCGATCACCAGCCTTGGACCGCTGGTCCCGTGGACCGTACGCAACTGGCGTGTCTTTCATGTGTGGCAACCGCTGGCTTCGCGTTATGCCAATGACCCTGAAGAATTTCTTCCGCGCGGCTTCAATCACTGGGTGAAGACCTGGATGGTTGATTACGTCTCAGTGGAAGAGGTCTATTGGAAGGTTTCCGGCGAGCCAATTGATCCGCAGCAACTTCCTGAACGTGCCTTCGATAGCCGTCCTGAGTACGAAAAGACGCTGGCGGTCATCGCACGTTACAACCAACAGCTCTATATCGATCCCCAGATGGATGCGGAGCTTGAAGAAATTGCCCTGCTGCGCGAGGAACATCATCCTTTGCGCTATGCACTCTGGCTTCCGTTCCTGCGGACGACAGATATGTGGTTGCGACCTCGCACCGAGCTTTTGGACGTGGAAACCCGCTGGTGGGAGTTCTCGCAGCATGAGAAAGAAAGCTGGTTCGCCCTGTTCTGGGCAGGACTGAACCTGTTCTACATTCTGACGGCATTGCGCGGATGGCTGATTTCAAGGCTGGGTATGGCCGGCGTGTTTGTGATCGGCTTCGTTCTGCTGCGGTCTTTCTTTCTGAGCTCGCTGGAAAATCCTGAACCGCGTTACATGCTGGAATGTTTTCCGGTTGTGCTGGCGCTTGCCGGTGCAGCATTCACGCGCGGCAATGGCAGCTTAAAGAAAACCTGAAAGAATTCTTCTTCATAAAGTTAAGCCCGCCGGTCTGTGACCGGCGGGCCCAGATCTAGAAGCGATCTTAGTTAGAAGGTAACTCTTGCTCCTACGAACACGGTACGGCCGTTGGCGGGGGTTACGCTCGGATTGGCAAAGTCGGTGCCAAATTGACCTTTACCTGCATCATTGAGGAAAGGATCGACGTTTTGGAAATTGAAATGGTTGAAGACGTTATTTGCCGACAAGCGCATTTCAAAGTTCGCCTTTTCACCTAGCTTAATGCCTTTGATCAGAGTTGCATTAGCAAGGTTGGATCGAGCGTCCGCCAGGGCATTACGCGGAGAAGTTCCAAACGGGGTCCCAAAAACCTGCTGGGCCGTCCGGGCATTCATAATGAGCCGCACATTGCTGGTGGTCACGCCGACGATTGTGGGTTGAGGCGCTCCGGCCGGACTCAAGGCATTGAGCGCATTCAAGCTAAGGAGTTGTGTTGCAGGTAACGCGCAGGTTAATGTCGTGCCAGCAGTACCGGCAACACCGCGCAGGCAAGCGTCACCTGCGAAAATCCCAACGGAGTTGGCTGGTGCATTGATGTTGCCCGTGAAGGCACGAGCAGTATCCACGCCACCAACAAAATTCGCTACGAACGCGGTGTCATAGAAATTGCCCAGAGCGCTCAAGCGAGCATCTGCGAGCTGTTGTGCAGTGTACGGTTGACCAGACGCCCAGATGTAATCGGCTGACACAGCCCATCCGCCCAGGACGTGGCCGAGCAATCCATGCTGTTCACGGAAGAACGGCAATTGCTCGAGGAAGTTGATGGTGAACGCGTTGGGAATGTTCAGACCGGAAAGCGAATGCTCTCCCTTTGTAACGTCAAACTGGTTCTGAGCAAACGCAACGTTGTTTCCGGCAGTGTTGGTGCCGAAAATTTCGCTCACGTTGTCAGTGGTTTTGGAGAACGTATAGCCAGTTCTGACGTTCAATTGTTTGAACAGATTGTTTGCGCGGAACTCCAACTGTACCGCATGGTAGTCAGAGTATGAAGTGTTGGTCCGCTGACGCAGAGAACCCTGACCGCAGAACTCTCTTCCAAGGTCCGTGGCTGTCTGGCCAGGGGCAAGGAGTTGCTGTGTGGTGGCGCAGCCCGCAACACCTGCTGGAACCAGGTTGGGGAAGAACTGTGCCAAGCCTGCTACGGCCGGATTTGCGGATGGCAGACCTACGTACGGGTTGGCATCCACGGACTGGAACAGGTTCGTTCCTCGGTTGCCGGCATACCGCGCTTCGAAAGCAGAGTTCTTGCCGATCTGGCGCTCAAAGCCAAACGTCCAGCTATAGACGCGGTCGGGTGTGAAGTTATTGGTGACGTTGCTCTGATTGAAAGTCCGAGGATCGAAGACGTGCGGAGTGAGCGCGGACCCCAGCAGCGAGCGGACATTGGGACCGGTTGGAGCCGCGGGCATTGGGTGAGTTCCAGGGCTTGTGATGGATTGATTGAAAACTACCGGTGTAGCGCTGGCAATGTTCAGGTAGATGTTGTAAAACGCGGGATCATAGAGCTCACGGAAACCGCCGCGAAATACGGTCTTACCATGGCCTGTCAGGAAACCGCCCCACTGCGGTGAATAGGCAAAGCCCACAGAAGGTCCAAAACTGTTCTTGGGAGCCGGCAGTTGCGGGAAGGTCCGTATGCCGATGGGCAGAGCAGGATTCCAGAAGCCACCCGGTCCGCTCTCACGGGCCAGGGTGTTGTCATGAAACAGATTGGCCGGCTGACCGTAATAAGACCAGGTCAGTCCAAGGTTCAAGGTCAGGTGCTGGCTGATTTTCCAGTCATCGCCGCCATAGAGGAATGTGTCATATTCGCGGAAATCGCTGACTTCATTGCCCTGTGCGACAGTAATTGCAGCCGGAGCATTGGCAAAATAGTTGCTGTAGCTGCTAAAGCTGTAAATACCATTGATTCCCGGCAGGAAGATATTGGGCGATCTCTGATAGGTAAAGTTCGTTCCGGCTTTCAACTGATGTTTGCCTAGAACGTAATTCCAGTTGTCCTGGCCTTGCCAGGTATTTACCAGGCGAGCTTGCGGCAGGTTGTTGGCCGGACCGAAGCTGAGCCCTCCAGAAATACTCACGGCAGCAAGCGCCGACCTGAGGTTGGCAGGAGTGGGATCCGTATTGCCAATGGTATTTCCGCCGAAGCCTACATTCAGACGGCCAAAAGCCAAACGAGTCTCATTCACCATGTGGGAAGAGAAGTTGTGGGTCCAGCTGAGCAATGCGCTCTGGCTCAGTGCAAGAACGTCGGTTACATATCCAGCCGCGCCGTTGTCCTGGGTATTGAAGTTGTTACCGCGATTGAAAAGATAACGTCCGGTAAAATTGTCATTGGCACTAATTTGGGCGTCAACTTTTTCAACGAAGTCATAACCATGGAAAGGCGTTCCCAGCACGCGGGTGACACCGCCAAATTGAACGCCCGGACAGGCCGGGTTGACAACGGGGGTAGTGGTGGCAAGGACTGAGGGTTGAGCCGAGGGTCTGATTGTAGGATTGCCAGCCGTGATACCCCAGGGGCCGAATTTAGAAAGAGCTGCAACAGCAGCTGCGGCATTCCCGGTGGGGTAACAAGCGGCCAGTGTTGCCAAACCAGCGGGTGTAGGCGTGGGAGTCGAGGTCGTGTAGACCGTGTTGGATTCGATGATCTGGTTATCAAATCCAAAGAATGAGAACACCCTGTTCTTCACGATCGGACCGCCAATGGTTCCACCGCTGAATTCATTGTTGCTGCGCGGCGGGCCACTAAACGGGTTGCAGAGCGGAGTGCCAGGCAGGCACGCGCCGTTCAACGATCCCGGAGTCCCTGCTGGTACCGCACCCGGCTTATTGGTGTTCTTCTGTGTATTGCTTAACGAGTTCAGATAGGAGTTGTTCTCATATCCAAAAACGCTTCCGTGCCAGGCATTGCCGCCCGATTTGGTAATGACGTTTACCACCGAACCGGCGTTACGTCCGTATTCCGGACCAAAATTGTTTGTGACGATTACGTACTGCTGGACGAATTCCACGTTTGAGAGAAAGAGTCCCGGCCCACCAACGCTGTTGTCGTTGTTGTTCTGGCCGTCAATTTCCTGATCGTTGTTGCGGCCGCGCAGACCATTGCTGGAGAAACCGCCGCCATTCGTGTTCGAGAAATTGTCACTGCGGGAATTGACCACACCAGGCACGAAGAGGGCCAGACGGTCCAAGCCTTCATTCTCCTGGATACCGGCAAACGTGCTTAACGTGGTGCCGGAAAATGTGCTGCTGACCTGAGCTTGCGTTGTTTCAATCAGGGGAGCATCACCGGTAACTTCTACCGTAGTTGAGGTTTCGCCTACCGCGACCTGGATCGAGCCCAAACCAGTGTCACGACCAACTCCTACCTGCACGTTTGACTGGGTCGTCGTTTTGAATCCCTGTGCCGTGATTTCTACGGTGTACGTTCCCACTGGCAGCAGGTTCAACCGGTACACACCGGCACTGTCAGTTGTGGTAGTTGATACAGCTCCTGTTTCAGCATTTTTCGCTTTTACCGTAGCACTGGACACAACCGCGCCCTGGGGGTCGATCACTGAGCCAGAAATTGAGCCCTTGATCACCTGTCCGAAGGACGGGATGCACAACGCGAGTGCCAGCATAATCGCGAAAAACAACGCGATGTAGCGCAGTTTTGTGTTCATTTATTCTCTTCTCTCCATTTTGGTTGGTGAAAAATGGCAGTAGGAAGGCGTTACTGCTCTATACATCTGTAAAGTGCCCCCCTACTTGCCCTTGGCCGATTCAGTCGCAATCAGAGTTCCACGTCGTAAACTGTAAAGAATGAATAAGTTACGTGAACTTTAGTTAGAGTTAAATACTTATTAATGTATTTTTCAAGAAAGCAATATTCATAATTTGGAAGATTTTTTTTATTTTGGGGCAACGAAACAGCTTCTAGAGGCATCAGGGGCACTCTTACAAGACTTTTTAAGGCGTAAGCTTGATTGCTATTTCAAACCTTACTTCTATGCTCATGAAAGCATGTTTTCATGGGCGAAATCGGCTGTCGGCACAACGCTTTTACTAAGCTTGTTGTTCGCACCTCGATCCTTCGCCGGGGATGCGGGCGCCGATCGCGGCGACCTCCGTCCCCCGGCGTCCATCCGGCAGCCTTCACCGGCTTATAAAATCCAAGCTGGCATCGACGGTGAGATTTATCCCGTTTTTGCCAACTACGCTTCACTGCAGCGCCAGGGCGACCGGACTTTCGGGGTGGTCTCGGTAACACTTTCCAACACATCGCCTGATCCGATGCCCCGCCGAATTAGCGTGAGGATTCCCGGCTGGAGCGACGAGGAGATCCAGACAGTTGAGATTGCCCCCGGCGCAACGCAGACTATGGTCTTCGCGCCGGCATTCCTGCCTCGCCTGTATCAAAACCATGAGATAACGGCAGCCACCGCCCAGGTTACGATTACAGATACAGCCTCTAACAGTTCCTATGAAACTACAGTGCCAGTAAGGCTCCGCTCGGCTGAAGACATGTTCTGGGGCAATGGCTTTAAATATGCTTCGTTCATCGCTTCATGGGTGACGCCGCATGATCGCATTGTGGAAAGTGTGCTGTCCCGTGCCAAGGGATACACGCTGGACCGTCGCTTGCCAGGATACGAAAATTGGAAGACAGCCGCGCAGCAGGAGCAGGAAACTTACCGTGAAGCCCGCGCTATTTTCAATGCGTTGCAACGAATGGGGCTTTCTTATGTAAAGAGTTCCGCGACGCTGGGTGATCACAAAGGAGTCAGCGAGCGTGTCCGCATGCCGCGGATAAGCCTTACACAGAGCAGCGCCAATTGCATTGATGCGGCCGTGATGTACGCCTCACTTTTTGAGAATCTGGGCATGGATGCCAGCATTGTTATTGTGCCCGGTCATGCCTATGCCGGTGTGCGGGTTGCCGAGGGCTCGCCTAAGTTTCTTCTTATCGACGTGGCCCTTACAGGGCGAAGCACTTTTGAGGCTGCCGTGGCTTCAGCCCAAAATGGAATGGCCAGTCATGTCCCTTCTGCCATTACGCGGGTAATGGTGGAAAAAGCCCGTTCCTCAGGCATCTATCCTATGCCTTAAGTCGGCAGCAACCTTGCCTTCGCTTTCATCATCCATTTCCTGCTATATGGCACTCCCGCAACGCGCAGAAGCACTTGACATCCGCACAGACAAGCTTAAAATACCCGCTATTCGAGAACAGGCATTGGCAGAAGTACGCCTTGGTCCGAATATGAATTCAACTCAGAACCCATCTATCTCGAAACGGCCTCCCGAACCAATACCTATGGAGAAACCCTGCAAGCATCCCCGCGTGCGCGTAGTCGCGCGCGAAGAAGACGCTGAATTTGTTGAATGCCAGGAGTGTGGCGACGTTTTTGAATCCAGTGAGTTCAAAGACATGGCCATTGAAGAGAACATCAGGCCGGAAGAGGCCTGAGTTTTTCCCGAGCGCTGGCGGCTCAATGACGGTCGTATTGGTACAGGCGATTTCCTGCCTTTTTCACGTCCGCGCTTTTTATGCCTTTCCAGTTTAAAAACGGAAAGACCAAAATGAAAGCCGTTCTTGCAGACACTTATGTCCATGCTTGCCCTGGTCATCGACGATTCAATGCTCATCCGGCACACCGTGGGCCGCTTTCTGGAAACTCGCGGATTCAAAGTTGAAACTGCCGCCAACGGAATTGCGGCCCTGGAAACTTTAGAGTTGATCCGACCGAACCTGATCCTCACTGACCTGCAAATGCCCCAGCTCAGCGGCTATCAACTGATTGACGTGCTCAAAGCCGATGACGCAACGGCAGGCATTCCTATTCTTGTTTTAGCGGCAAAACCTTTGGCGGAAGTCCCACTCGACTCCCGAGTTCACACCGTTATCTACAAAGACCTCAATGTAGAAGAGCAGTTGGATCAAGCTTTGGAAAGTCTTTTCCCGGGTCTGCCCCAGGTTGAATGACATCAGTTTGGAGCCGAGTTACCGCAATGCCAACGATGCCTCGGCGGAAAAATCTGTTCCAGCAAAATCTTTTGCTCTGAGCTTGGGGAATGCCGCTGCTGCGATCATGGCGGCGTTATCCGTAGAAAGTTTTCGTGAAGGAAAATAAACCGCCAGTCCCACTTCTGCAGCGTCTCTGGCGAATGTCTCCCTCAATTCTCGATTAGCCGCCACGCCGCCGGTAACAAAGAGAGTATGGGCATCGCGTTCCTGTGCCGCCTGCAATGTCTTGCCCACAAGATCTTCCACCACAGCTCGCTGGAAAGATGCCACCAGATCCAGAGTTTTCTTGTCGCAGAGCGCAATCACGTCTGCTGACGAGGGCTTGCCGACTCCTGCCAACGCCTGCTGACGCGCCGTGATCGACTCGCGCATTCCTTCCAGTTCAACATAGCGCAGTACTGCTGTCTTGATTCCGCTGAAGGAAAAATCATATGGCGTCTGCTCGGCCTTGGGTGTCCCCCGATTACCGTGCTTAATCTGCGACGGTACAAACTTGACCGCCTTAGGATTTCCATGGAGTGCCAATGCGTCAATCACCGGGCCTCCGGGATAACCAAGTCCCAGCAGCTTGGCCACTTTGTCATAGGCTTCGCCGGCGGCATCATCGCGCGTGCGCCCGATGTTCATATAGCTCCAGCCCTGCTCGCGTTGCTCAACCAGAAACAAGTGCGTGTGTCCGCCGGAAACCACCAGCGCCAGCAAGGGAAAATCTATCTGGAAATTCCCCTTCTGCTTTTCCTCCAGCAGCACCGCGTGGATATGCCCTTCCAGATGGTTTACGGTAATCAGCGGCTTTTCCAGCGCAAACGCCAGCGCCTTGGCATAACTGATGCCCACGAGCAATGCCCCAGCCAGCCCGGGCCCCTGCGTTACAGCGATTGCGTCAATCGATTCATAACTCTTGCCCGCTTCCGCCAGCGCCTGCCGCACCACAGGAACGATTGCCCGCAGATGTTCGCGCGACGCCAATTCCGGCACCACTCCGCCGTAGGGTTGGTGCGTGGCAATCTGCGACGACACGACATTTGAAAGCACGTGTTCGCCATTGCCGACGACCGCTGCCGCAGTCTCATCGCAAGAACTCTCAATCCCCAGAATGTAACTCGTGGACATATATCTAATATTATAAAAACACGGTTCACCGCAGAGAGCGGCTTTACCGCAAAGGACGCCAAGATCGCAAAGAAAAAACCAAAAGCTATCTCGGATGAGCACGGATGATATTGATTGCGTAGGGTACCGATTGAATTGTCGTAAAAAAATTAAATTCCATTTTTTCTTTTGCGACCTTTGCGTCCTTTGCGGTGAAAAAATACATGAATCTCTCTTCTGAAAAAGCGCAGGCAGCCATCCGCATCGCGCACACGCTGCGCCAACACGGATACTCCGCCTATCTGGTCGGCGGGTGCGTCCGCGACCTCCTGCTCAGCCGCGAACCCGCGGACTATGACGTTGCCACTTCTGCCACGCCGCTTGAAGTCATCCGCATCTTTCCGCAGACTTTTGCCGTGGGCGCTCAGTTCGGTGTGGTGCTGGTTCCCATGCATCGCGATGGTCAGGATGGCGGGCGCGACAACTACGCCATTGAAGTCGCAACCTTCCGCAGTGACGGCGCTTACTCTGACGGACGCCATCCTGACGAAGTGCAGTTCTCCAAAGACGCGCGCCTTGACGTGCAGCGCCGCGACTTCACCATCAACGGCCTGCTGCTCGATCCCGATACCCGCGAAGTGCTGGATTACGTCGGTGGCCGCGATGATTTGCAGCGTGGCGTCATCCGCACCATCGGCCAGGCGCATCAGCGATTCGCAGAAGACAAGTTGCGCATGCTTCGCGCCGTGCGTTTTGCCGCCCGCTTCAGTTACTCAATCGACGATCAGACTTTCGCAGCCATCCAGGAACTTGCGGCGCAAATCCATCAGGTCAGCCGTGAGCGCGTGCGCGACGAAATCCTGAAAATGCTTACTGAAGGCCGCGCGCGCCGCGCCTTTGAACTTCTCGACCAGACCAAACTGCTGGAGCAGGTGCTGCCGGAAATCAAAAAGATGCAGGGCGTGGCGCAGCCGCCGCAACACCATCCTGAAGGCGACGTCTGGATCCACACGCTCATGCTGCTGGAAGGCCTGCCCGCCGGCTGCTCAAAGACTCTGGCCCTGGGCGCTCTGCTGCATGATGTTGGCAAGCCGCCTACATTTCGAGTTGCGCCGGACCGCATTCGCTTTGACCAGCACGCCGAAGTCGGCACGAAAATGGCCGCAGAAATCTGCCGCCGCTTCCGTCTCTCCAATGACGATACTGATCAGGTGCTTTCGCTCGTCGCCAACCACATGCGCTTTGGCGACGTCATGCGCATGAAAGACTCCACGCTCAAGCGTTTCTTCCGCCTGCCGCGCTTTGAGCAGCATCTGGAACTGCATCGCCTGGATTGCCAGAGCAGCCATCGCGACCTGGGCCTCTATGACTTCGCGAAGGAAAGATTCCAAACGCTGCCCGCCGAACAGATCCGCCCGCAGCCGTTGATCACCGGCGCAGACCTGATCGCCGCCGGCTATAAACCCGGCCCGCAGTTCAAGGAACTACTCACCGCCGTGGAAGACGCACAGTTGGATGGCTCAATCAGTACCAGGGAAGAAGCGATGGCGCTGGTGCGAGAGAAAGTCAAAGAGCTTTCCGATCACGGGGATGTCGCGCGATGACGGCGATCTCGGCGATAGGCGCGCTTCGTCCGCCCCTTCCCCCTCCCCTACCCATCCCAGAATGGCGTAGACTTCGGCAGGGCTCATCCCAAGCTATCCCAGATTGGCGTAGACTTGAGCACTTAAGCCTCAATTGGCGTAGGGTTGAGAGAGGATCGTGTGGCACCGGCGCCCTCGCCGGTGGTGGCTTGGGCTAGTTGCTAATTGCCAGTTCCTGACTGCTTATTTTCAAAGAACTTCGTCCCACCGCCTGGGCGGCCAAGTTTCAGGCAAACATTTGTGACTAGCTTGCATTATATCGTCGTTTGTTCGCTTTTGTCAAGCAAAATCCACGCTTGTCGTCTCTCTCATCTGACTTAACTTATAAGTCTGTCATCCTGAGCAGCCCGTGTCCCGCTTGCGGGATAAGGGCGCGTCGAAGAACCCCGGAGCGACTTTCCCTGAACCAATGCCGCTTCAGGGCATTCTACGTTTTTCCAGGCGCGCCTGATGGAACTGGCGCCCCGCCGTCCAAGTTTCGCGTCGGGATGGAAACCGTCTGCGCGCCCACCGATTCTCCCGTCAGAATGGCCACTACCCGTCCAACCTGGCGCGTGCGATGCCGCACAGAAAAGCCTCCCGATCATCAAGGCCATATCTTCAGCCCGCCGATTGGGTCACGGACATGAGGGTGCCGGAGCTACGAACGTGCTTTCCGTAGAATACCGGCCGTTAATCGCAATCGAAGGGACATTGCGCGCGAACCAAGAGAAATACGCCAACTCCTGGATGTGATACGTGAATCTCGGTGTAACCACTGTAAAATTGTGCTGGGCTAACGGATCGCCAACTTCGAGATCGTTTGAGCAACCTGTGGCTGGAGTGGTCCAAGCAGGAACCTTGTTCACGAGCAGTGGATTATTCACCCACTCACCTAGTTCGTGACTCAAAACGTGAACATCCGCAATATTATTTCCCAGTAGACCGGGATCTGTATAACTAGCCACTACGAAGGTCTGCCCGCCTGATGCATTGTGATACCCGAGAAATCCCTGAGGTGTAAATTGAATGTCAAAGGTCAGAAAGACGGGCAGAGTAGCCGGTGATATGTGCTGGGTCTGGATCACATTCTGAACCACTGAATCCATGAACGCGGATGGAATGGCGCCAATCGGATGCTGTGGACAAGCCAGATTAGATATCAGACCAGCTCCTATGCCTAGGGGCACATCGATATTAACTGGCGCGGACGTTGAAACTGGCTGCAGCATGACGTGATAGTTCGGCGAGACTGTGCTGACGGATCGCCAAAAGTTAGCACGTTGGAACGCATCAGTAAATTGCGTGGTTCCGATCGGCGTTCCGCTATCCGACCACGGGACATTAGTGGTAAACAGCGGTGAGTTTTGCACTCGACTGATTGCGCTTGCGGTGTCCCCGCAGGCGCTGCTTTCAGGAGAAACGACGATCCCTCCAAAGTTGAAGCGTATGGGGATGATCTGCACCGGCACGCTGGTTGTACCGGCGCCCCCAAACTAGTGTAGTGTCTCACAAATAACTATACATATGCCTCAACTTGGAGCATGCTGGCAGTACCATGTGGGATGTGTCAGCAGCTTTGACCCTTAGTCAAAAACAACAGAGAGTCTTACAGACCTGGGTGGCAGCCCGGAACACCCCGCAGAAGATCGTCCTGCGGTCGCGCATCGTACTCTTGTCGGCGGAAGGTAAAGCCAACCGCAGGATCGCTCTGGAATTGAGAATCAGTCGGACGACTGTGCTCTTATGGCGTAAGCGTTTCCGCCAAGGCGGTACTGCGGCTCTGGCCGAGGACGCTCCCGGTCGCGGCCGTAAGCCAACAATATCTCCTACTCAGGTGCAGCAGATTGTGGAGGCGACCCTGCACACCCAGCCCAAGGCAGCAACTCACTGGAGCGTACGCACCATGGCCCAAGTGCAGGGGGTCAGTCCGGCAACGATCCAACGAATCTGGGATGCGCATGGGTTGAAACCGCATCGTAGCCGCACCTTCAAGCGGTCGCGGGACCGGCAATTTATCGAGAAACTGACCGACATTGTGGGCTTGTATCTGAACCCGCCCGACAAAGCTTTGGTGGTGTGCGTGGATGAGAAGAGCCAGATTCAGGCGCTCAACCGCACACAGCCCGGTCTGCCGATGAAAGCTGGGCGCTGCGCCACTCTGACCCACGATTACAAGCGCAACGGCACGACGACTTTGTTTGCTGCTTTGAATATGCTGGACGGCCAGGTCATTGGGGAATGCATGGCTCGTCACCGACATCAGGAATTCTTGAAGTTTCTACGCCGCTTGGATCGAGAGTTACCGTCGCACCTGGCTCTCCACCTGATTGTGGATAACTACGGTACGCACAAACATCCCAAGGTGAAGAAGTGGCTGCAACGACATCGTCGCTTTCATCTGCACTTTACCCCTACCAGTTCGTCCTGGCTGAACCTGATCGAGCGTTGGTTCGCTGCTTTGACGGAAAAACGCCTGCGGCGCGGTAGCTTCTTCAGTGTCGCGGAGTTGATCCCAGCGATTGAGGAATATTTGCAAGAAACCAATCGCCAACCCCGATCTTTCATCTGGACTGCCACCGTCCAGAAGATTCTTGAAAAAATAAATCGTTGTAAAGCTATTTCAGAGACACCACACTAG
>DASXIL010000093.1:0-6198 GCA_036497985.1 Candidatus Angelobacter sp.
ACCATCGACAACCAGATTGATACCACCACCGGCACCGGAAAGCTGAAAGCAGTATTTGAAAATCGCGACCGATCGCTCTGGCCTAATGAATTCGTGAACGTCCATCTGCTGCTTGAAGTTCGTAAGAACAATATCGTGGTACCGTCAGCGGCAATTCAACGCGGACCGCAGGGGACATATGTATTCGCGGTAAAGCCGGACAAGACGGCAGAGATGCGTAATGTCACCGCATCCATCAGCCAGGGTAATTTGACGGCGATCTCGCAAGGCTTGCAGTCCGGCGAAACCGTTGTAACCGACGGACAAGACAAGCTTCAACCCGGTACGAAGGTTGAAATTCGCGGCGGCGCCGGACAAAACGGCAGTTCTGGGCAAGCGAACGGCGGGCAAACGCAATAAGGCACGGCATTGACACGTTCACGTCGATAAAAAAGCGATTAGGAAAATAGAGGCGTAAGCGAAACATCATGCCTAACGGCGGCCCATCAAAATTATTTATTCTGCGTCCGGTAGCCACATCGCTGCTGATGATCGGAGTGCTGCTGGTGGGCGTGGTTGCGTACCTGCAACTCCCGGTCTCTGCTCTTCCCCAAGTGGACTATCCCACAATTCAGGTCATCACTTTTTATCCGGGCGCTGGACCGGAAGTAATGGCTTCGTCAGTCACCGCGCCGATGGAGCGGCAGTTTGGCCAGGTTCCCGGACTGAGCCAGATGACCTCCACCAGTTCTTTTGGCAGCTCGGTCATCACGCTGCAATTTAATCTGGAACAGAGCATTGACATTGCGGAGCAGGAAGTACAGGCCGCCATCAACGCCGCTACCACGTTCCTGCCCCGCGACCTGCCTAACCCGCCCATCTACAGCAAAGTGAATCCCGCAGACGCGCCAATTCTTACGCTGGCGCTCACCTCAGACAGTTTGCCGCTTTCCAAGGTGGAAGACCTGGCCGACACAACGCTGGCGCAGAAGATTTCCCAACTCACAGGCGTGGGCATGGTATCGATCAGTGGCGGGCAGAAGCCGGCGGTGCGCATACAGGCCAATCCCACGGCGCTGGCCTCTTACGGGCTGAGCCTGGAAGATCTGCGCACGGTGCTGGGACAGGCCAACGTGGACCAGGCCAAGGGCATTCTGGAAAATCAACGGCAAGCGTTCACCATCTCAACGAATGACCAGTTGCTATCCGGCAATGAATACAAAGATGTAATCCTTGCCTATCGCAATGGCGCTCCGGTGCGGCTGCGCGACGTGGCCACGATTATCGACGGCGCAGAGAATGCCAAGCAAGCTGCGTGGATGAACCTATCGCCTGCAGTCATCGTAAACATACAGCGCCAGCCCGGGGCCAACATCATCAGCGTTGTGGACCGCATCAAGAAGGTTTTGCCGCAACTGCAGGCGGGGCTGCCTAGTTCAGTAAAGGTTGCGATTCTTACCGACCGCACCGAGACCATCCGCGCGTCAGTAAAAGACGTTGAGTTTGAAATGATGCTCACCATTTGCCTCGTGGTGATGGTGATTTTTCTCTTCTTGAGAAACCTTTCGGCCACCATCATTCCAGCGGTGGCTGTGCCGCTTTCGATCGTGGGCACGTTTGCCGTGATGTACCTGCTGGGCTACAGCCTGGACAATCTCTCCCTGATGGCGCTTACCATCTCCACCGGATTTGTGGTGGACGACGCCATTGTGATGATTGAAAACATCGATCGCTTTCTGGAAGAAGGCCACTCGCCGATGGAAGCCGCGCTTCAGGGCGCAGGGCAGATTGGCTTTACCATCATCTCGCTGACGGTTTCACTGATTGCCGTTTTGATTCCTCTGCTATTCATGGGCGATATCGTTGGCCGGCTCTTCCGCGAATTCGCCGTAACGCTGGCCGTGACAATCGTGATCTCCGCGCTGGTTTCACTTACGCTCACGCCGATGATGGCGGCGCGGCTGCTCAAAAATCCCAAGACGGTCAAGCATGGCCGCGTTTACCAGGCCACCGAACGCGCCTACGAGCGCGTGATTGAGTGGTACGGAACAACTCTGCGGTGGGTGCTGAAACACCAAACCACTACGCTGCTGGCGACAGCGGCAGCGCTGGCCCTGACTTTGTATTTATACGTGATCGTGCCGAAAGGATTTTTTCCCGTGCAGGACACGGGCGTGATTCTGGGCATTTCAGAAGGGCCGGAAAACGTATCGTTTGCTTCAATGTCAGAACGGCAACAGAAGCTGGCCAAGGTGATCCTGGAAGATCCGGACGTGGCCAGCCTGTCATCGTTTATCGGCATTGATGGGACCAACACCACGCAGAACAGCGGGCGCATACAGATCAACCTGAAGCCGCATGAAGACCGCAGCGACACCGCGTCCGATATTATCCGGCGGTTGCAACCGGAACTGGCCAAGGTGGAAGGCATCACCTTATATATGCAGCCGGTACAGGACCTGACGGTGGAAGACCGCGTGAGCCGCACACAGTTCCAATACTCACTGGAAGATGCCGACGCGAATGAATTGAACGACTGGTCAAACCGCATTCTTGCCAAGCTGCGCACGCTGCCGGAACTGCGTGATGTGGCCAGCGACCAGCAGAATGGCGGGCTTAAAGCCGATCTGGTGATCGATCGCGACACGGCGGCGCGCTTTGGCATATTGCCGCAGAATATTGACGATACGCTGTATGACGCCTTCGGCCAGCGTCAGGTCTCCACGATTTTCACGCAGCTGAATCAATATCACGTGGTGCTGGAGGTGGGGCAGCAGTTTCAGGACGATCCCAGCGATCTAAGCAGCATTTACGTTAAGTCCTCCACCGGACAGCAGGTTCCGCTTTCAACTTTTAGCCACTTCGTCACTTCGCCGGCACCGCTCGCCATTAATCACCAGGGACAGTTCCCAGTGGTGACGATCTCATTCAACCTTGCGCCGGGAGAATCTCTGGGCAAAGCGACCAAAGCCATTGCACAGGCGGAGCAGGAAATGGGAATGCCAGTGAGTATCCATCCCAGCTTCCAGGGAACGGCGGCGGCATTCCAGAATTCTCTGGCATCGGAGCCGTGGCTGATTCTGGCCGCGCTGATCACGGTCTACATTGTGCTGGGCGTGTTGTACGAAAGCTACATCCATCCGGTAACGATTCTTTCCACGCTGCCATCGGCCGGCGTGGGCGCGATTCTGGCAATGATTCTGACGCGCAATGACCTCACGGTGGTGGCGCTGATAGGAATTATTTTGTTGATCGGCATTGTGAAAAAGAACGCCATCATGATGATCGATTTTGCGCTGGACGCGGAGCGCAAGGAAGGCAAGCCGCCGGAAGAAGCCATCTATCAGGCAAGCTTGCTGCGCTTCCGCCCAATCATGATGACCACGATGGCCGCTCTGTTGGGCGCTGTGCCGCTGGCGTTTGGGCGCGGCACAGGATCAGAGCTGCGGCATCCGCTGGGCATCACTATCATCGGCGGACTGCTGCTCAGCCAGGCGTTCACGCTCTACACCACTCCAGTGATCTATATCTGGTTTGACAAGCTGGCGAGTAGGTTCTCAAAGTTCCAACTGGGCAATGAGATTACGCCGGAGCAAGAGCCGGCGGGCGGCGATTAATGAATATCTCAGCACCATTTATCCGGCGTCCGGTAGCCACGTCATTGTTGGCGATGGGACTGTTGATGGCGGGAATTCTGGCGTACTTCCGCTTGCCGGTAGCACCGATTCCCCAAGTTGAGTATCCCGTAATCAGCGTGAACGCCGGACTGCCGGGAGCAAGTCCGGAAACGATGGCGTCGTCTGTGGCTACACCTCTGGAGCGGCAGTTTGGACGCATTGCCGGCGTCAACCAAATGACCTCCACGAGCCAGCTCGGATCGACAGGCATAACGATGCAGTTCGATCTCTCGCGCAATATCGATGCGGCAGCGCGAGATGTGCAGGCGGCCATCAATGCAGCGCAGGGACAGTTGCCGGCCAATCTGCCAACGCGCCCGAACTGGCGCAAGGTGAATCCGGCGGACGCGCCGATCATGATTCTGTCTCTGACATCAGAGACAATCACCAAGCCGCGGATGTATGACGTGGCGGACTCGGTGTTGGCACAGAAGCTCTCACAGGTAGCCGGCATTGGACAAGTATTTGTGGGTGGCGGAGCAAGACCGGCGGTGCGCGCGGAAGTGAATCCCACGCTGTTAAACAAGCTGGGCGTGGGAGTTGAGCAGGTACGCGCTGCGCTGGGCGCGGCCAATGCGAACCGCCCAAAAGGGGAATTTGCGGGCGCGGTGAACGCCTGGCAGATCACGGCCAATGACCAGTTGTTTCTGGCCGATGATTACAAAAATATTATCGTGGCCAAAAATACCACGGGCGGCGTGGTGCGGTTGCAAGACGTGGCCGATGTGCAGGATTCGGTCGAAGACATCCGCAATACGGGCGTGGCCAATGGCAAGCCCGCGGTATTGATGATCGTTTTCCGTCAGCCGGGCGCCAACATTATTGAAGCAGTGGACCACGTGAAGGCGCTGCTGCCGGAGTTGCAAGCGTCGATTCCCGCCGGGATCAAGCTGGAGGTCGCGCTGGACCGCACGACGACAATTCGCGCGTCCGTGGCCGATATCCAGATCACGCTGCTTATTTCCATTGTACTGGTGGTACTGGTCGTTTTTGTTTTTCTGCGCAATCTGCGCGCCACGTTTATTCCCAGCGTGGCCGTGCCGTTGTCGCTTATCGGCACATTTGGCGTGATGTACCTGCTGGATTACAGCGTGGACAATCTCTCACTGATGGCGCTGGCCATTTCCACCGGCTTTGTGGTGGACGACGCAATCGTGGTGCTGGAAGACATCACGCGCTACATGGAACAGGGCATGGGGCCAGTACAGGCGGCATTCCGTGGAGCACGCGAGATCGGCTTTACCGTGCTTTCCATGAGCACGTCGCTCATCGCGGTGTTTATTCCAATCCTGCTGATGCAGGGACTGGTGGGGCGGCTGTTCCGTGAGTTTGCCGTGGTGCTGAGCACGGCCATCGCCATGTCTCTGGTGATATCGCTCACCGTCACGCCGATGTTGTGCGCCAAGTTTCTGCGGCCGGAAAGCGAGAAGAAGCATGGACGCATTTATCGCGCCAGCGAACGCGGTTTTGATTGGATGTTGAGGGTTTATCGCCGCAGCCTGGGAGTGGTGCTACGACATCAGCCACTGACTCTGCTGGTAACAATTGGTACCGCTGTTCTGAGCGTGGTGCTGTACTGGTACGCTCCCAAGGGATTTTTTCCACAGCAGGATACAGGCAGACTGGGCGGCGCGATTCAAGCTTCGCAAGATATTTCCTTTCCTGCGCTGCGCGACAAGATGCTGCAATATGTTCAGATTGTGCTGAAAGATCCGGCAGTGAACAACGCCGTGGGTTTCTCCGGCGGCCAGGGCAGCTCCAACACCGGACGCATGTTCGTGGTGCTGAAGCCTCCGAATGAACGCAAGGCCACGGCGGACCAGATCATCAATCGGTTGCGCGGAAAGCTTGCCGTAATACCGGGCGCGACGCTATTTCTTACCGCCACGCAGGACCTGAACATTGGCGGGCGGTTTTCCAACGCGCAGTTCCAGTACACCATTCAGTCAGAGGACCTGCAGGACCTGAATTACTGGGCGCCGCGCATTCAGGTCAAGTTGCGTTCACTGCCCGAGTTGCGTGACGTGAACTCTGACCAGCAGGACAAAGGCCTTGCGGCTGAAGTGATTGTGGATCGCGACACGGCCTCACGGCTGGGCATTACGCCGGCACAGGTGGATGCAGCACTTTACGCTTCGTTCGGGCAGGCGCAGGTTTCAACCATGTACAAGGCGCTCAATCAGTATCACGTGGTCATGGAAGTTGATCCCAAGCTATTGCCCGGCACGGATGCCCTAAGAAATACATACGTGAAGTCGTCGACGGGAGTTGAGGTGCCGCTCTCGTCGTTTACCCGCTACCAGCCTTCGAATACTGCGCTTCAGGTCAACCATCAGGGGTTTTATCCGGCGGTAACGCTGTCATTTAACCTGGCGCCGAACGTGCCTTTGGGCAATGCCGCAAACGTCGTAGAAAGCGCTATGCGAGACCTGGGTGTTCCGGCCAGCGTACACGGCGGATTCCAAGGCACGGCCGCGGCATTTAAAGACTCAGCGCAGAGCCAGCCGCTGCTGATTTTGACTGCATTGATTACCGTCTATAT
>DASXIL010000094.1:0-4341 GCA_036497985.1 Candidatus Angelobacter sp.
AAAACGTCGGGCTTCTGCCCTGTGGGTGCTTGTGAGCAAACAGCCATTTTATCCAGTGATTCTCGCCGGCGGCAGTGGCACGCGCTTCTGGCCGAGAAGCCGTCGCAAACAGGCCAAGCAGGTGCTTGCGCTGGACGGCAAACAGACCATGATTCAGAAAACCATGGAACGCCTGCTTCCGCTGGGTACTGAGAAAGACTTTTGGGTCATCACCAATGAATTTCTGGCGAAAGAGATTCAGCGCCAGCTTCCCGCAATCCCGGCGCAGCAGGTCGTGACGGAGCCTGAGGCGCGCAACACGGCGCCGGCCATTGGCTTGGGAGCTTTTCTGCTGGAAAGGATCGCTCCAGACGCCATTATCGGCATGTTTCCCGCAGACCACGTAATCGGCGACGAAAAAAAGTTTCGCAAGGTGCTTCAACGCGCCATTGAAATAGCCGCTCGTGAGGACCACATCGTGGTGATGGGAGTGCAGCCCGCCCGCGCAGAAACCGGTTACGGCTACATTGAGACCGGGGAAAAGCTTGAGCCAGAGCTGTTCCACGTAAAACGCTTCACGGAAAAACCGAACCAGCAGCGAGCGGAAGAGTTTGTGACCGCCGGAAATTATTACTGGAACAGCGGTATCTTTGTCTGGAGTGCGCGCACGCTCACGCGGGCTTTGCGGGAGCATTTATCGGAAACCGCGCCTTATCTTGAGCAGATTGCCGCAACCTGGGGGACCAAGGACTTCGACAAAACTTTTGCGCAGCTTTATCCCAAGTGCGAAAACATCAGTATTGACTATGCTGTCCTGGAGCCGCGGTCAGCCAAGGGAGAGCATTCTTCCAAGCTTTTCTGTCTCCTTGCCGACTTTGGCTGGAATGACTTGGGTTCCTGGGCAGCTCTATACGAGCATCACGCGGCATTTCAAAAAGATGACGATACGAATGTGGTCCACGGCAAGAGTTCTTATGCGTTGAACGCCAGCGGCAACTACGTTTATGCTTCAGAAAAATTTGTGGCCATGGTGGGTGTCCACAACCTTGTGGTGGTGGAAACTGAAGACGCAATTCTGGTGACCACGCGGGAGCATTCCCAGGACGTCGGCAAAATTGTGAAATACTTGAGTGAAAAGAAGTTGACTGAGCTGATCTAGGCGCGCCGCGCATGGGCTGGTGCACCGACTGTTTTCGAAATTAATACATACCTGAGCGGGCGAACCGGCGAAAACGGGTCCTTCGGCTCCGCTCAGGATTTCGGCGGCAGGCCCAAATGCCTGCTAGCGCCTCGAGTTTGGAGCGAAGCGACAAAAAATGGATGACATTAAGTTTGGGACTGATGGGTGGCGCGGCGTTATTGCCGAAGACTACACCTTTGAAAACGTTCGTCGTGTTGCCGGAGCCATTGCCGCTTACGTCTTGAAGAATGAAGATCCCAGCCGAGGGTTGGTGATCGGCTATGACACGCGCTTTGGGTCACGCCGATTCGCTCAGGCTGCCGCCGAGGTGCTGGCTGCCGCAGGCATTTCCATCAAGCTCTCAAATGATTACACCCCTACGCCGGCGCTCTCGTACGCGGTAAAGACCCTGAAAACCGCTGGCGGCGTGATGATCACCTCCAGCCACAATCCTTGGGACTGGAATGGCGTGAAGTTCAAAGCCACTTATGGCGGGTCCGCTACACCTGCAATCATTAAGCAGATTGAAGGATACGTCCACGAAGGAGCCATGCCCAAGGGCAAAGCGGCCAAAGTTGAGGAAGCAGACTTTAAGACGCCTTACGTTGAGGCTATTTGCAAGTTCGCCGATCTCGACAAGATTGCGAAGGCCAACTTCAAGTTTGCCATCGACTGCATGTATGGCGCGGGACGCAACGTGCTGGCGGAAATCTTCCAGAAGCGCGGCATTCAGCATGTGCAGATCCGCAGCGAGGTAAACCCGCTCTTCCCAGGCATCAATCCTGAGCCCATTGAGCCGCATGTGCGCGCCGCGCAGGAGATTGTGGTCAAGGAAAAGTGCCACGCAGCTTTCATTACAGATGGCGATGCTGATCGCATAGGGGCGGCGGCTGAAGATGGAAGTTTTGTGGATTCACACAAAATCTTTTCCATCCTGCTGCAATGGGTGGTAACGCGGCACAAAGACTGGCCGGGCGATGTGGCGCGCGCATTCAATACCACGCGCATGCTCGACCGCATTGCCGCCAAGCATGGACGCACGCTGCTGGAATGCGGCATCGGTTTCAAATATATCTGCGATCTCATGCTGGAACGGCAAATTGTGATTGGCGGTGAAGAGTCCGGGGGCATTGGTTTTCAGCGTCATCTGCCTGAGCGCGATGGGCTGCTCAATGCGCTGCTGTTGGCCAATGTAATGGCCGACGAAGGCAAAAGCCTCGGGCAACTCGTTGCCGCGCTGCAATCTGAGTACGGTCCGCATTATTATGCGCGGCGCGATCTGCGCATCCCGAACGATGTGAAAGATGCTGCGATCTCACGCGCCGGCAGTGGTGAGACCACATCACTGGGCCGCTATAAAGTGCTACGCAAAGAGAATCTTGACGGCATCAAGTTCTTCCTTGATGCTCCCATCAAGGATAAAGGCGCCGATGCATGGGTGCTGCTGCGGTCTTCCGGTACAGAGCCGCTAATGCGCATTTACGTAGAAGCCTCGTCGCCGGAACTGGTGCAGGAAATTATTGAAGAGGCTGTGGCTTTTGTTGACAGCAAAAAACCAGTACTTAGTATTTAGCAGTTAGTATTTGGCTTTGTTTGGAGATGCAGGCGGCTCTGCAGCGCCAACCGCCCTGGTCGTGTTAGAACCCCTTCTTTGCGGTTGGTTTTTTGAAAGCGGCAGGTATCACCCTGCCGCGATGTTCAATTCAGTTCAAGAGAAAACAAAATGTTTTTTGGGAGAGCTGCCATCTGGCAGGAGCTATGGGATTTTCGAGGAAGCAATGAAGCCATTTCTTTCTCGAAAGAGCGATCTTTCAGCTGGGCAAGATAACTGAACCCGGCCCAATTTTCGCTGCTCTGCGGGCGCCTTGTAATGTTTTCGTCGCAATCGGAAATGGTCTGACCGTCACACATAATCAGTGGGTCGCAACCCTCCGTGGCTCCTGGAGTGAAATAGCAAGGATTCGGGCATCCGTTGTCAACCGGGTTCACATCGCAAGACTGAGCATGGGCAATTGCAGTGCTTCCCAACCAAAAACACAATGCACCCACGGCAGTCACAAACAACTTTTTCATGTTCATAGAATCACCCTCTTTCATCTGATCACTCTTGAATGGTTTTTCCGGTACAAACTGATCAGACAAGAACAGTCTGGTTCCGCGCAGTTTCCACTGTCAACAAAAAGCTGCCTTAATAATGACGCGCCGTTTCGAAATGGAATCGTCGAGCATTTTTAATGCAGCAGTGCTAGCCGCAAGGCCCGTTCCGGCCGAGCGGCAGGTCTCAGGGCTGATGAAATTGACCAGAAAGAATAGTTTTAAAGCGGTTTGGAGCGAAGCGACAGAAATAAAGAACGTTGCCTTAATTCCCGGCAAAAAGTTTGCAACCCATCAGCTCTCTTCGTCACCCAATTGATTAGATGGCGAGCTCCACAAAACCAGGGAGAGTTGCGCGTGTGCTGGCGTGGGTCTTTTTATGCACCACGTTAGGGTTGGCAGGCGCGCTGGCCTGGACATGGATCTTTGTCACTAAACTTGCTCTCAAGCCTCTGCCCGACCCTCCTCTGCCGGCAAAGATGCAAGTGAGTACCGGCCCCGCTTCTCCACTGCAGATGCAATATCAACTGAATATGCCGGGACGCGGCGAAATCTTTCCCGCGCTTGCAGCCGCCCATGCCGCAGATTACTGGCCCGTCGCAGTTTTAAGCATTGCCAACACGTCAGATAAAGCCGTTCTGCAAATAATCTCGTCGGAAGTTCGGGGCTGGAGCGCGGAGCTGCGCCAGACTGCCGTGATCGGACCCCATGAGGTACGCACGTTTAGCCTCGATCCTGAATTGCTGCCCAGGTCGTATGAGAATGGCGAGATCCACCCCGCCACACTGGTGGTGGAAGTTCAAGACCCGTTAACGGGACATACGTTTGCGCAACAGCGTCCTGTATTCATCCATAGCGCGTCCGATTTTTTCTGGGGCAGAAAATTCGCCAACGCGCAGCTGCTGGCCCGCTGGGTAACGCCGCATGATGACAAAGTGCTGCAGCTGGTGGCGCGCGCGGAACGCTTTGTTCCCGGCGGACGAATGCGTGGTTACAACCTTGTGGCCGGAGTCGCTCTCACGCAACAGGTGCGCGCCCAGGCTGCCGCAATTTTTGCAGCCATGCGCCGTTCCGGCATCAGTTACGTG
>DASXIL010000095.1:0-5068 GCA_036497985.1 Candidatus Angelobacter sp.
ATTGTGCGCGCGCACCATGAGCGGTGGGACGGAACTGGCTATCCCGACGGTCTAAGAGGCGAAGAAATTCCCATCGGAGCCCGGATTCTATCAGCCGTGGATTGCCTGGATGCGTTGGCCACAGACCGGCAATATCGCAAAGCGCTCCCCCTGGACGAGGCTATGCAGTGGGTGGTTGATCAGGCAGGAAAGGCCTACGATCCCAAAATAGTAAACCTGCTGAAGACCAGCTACAAAGAGTTGGAAGCGATTGTCCATTCGTACTCGCAAGTTCCGGACCGCCAGAAACTCTCGACGGGTCTTAAAGTGGAGCGCGGTAAAGCTCCGGCAAATGGGTTCGAAATCGACAAAGCCAATGACACCGGCAACCAGGCTGCTTTCCTTTCATCGATTGCCGCGGCGCGCCAGGAGGCGCAGGCACTCTTTGAACTCACGCAGGACCTGGGTAACTCTCTTAGCTTGAGTGAAACACTCTCTGTGCTCAGCGGACGGCTGAAGCGCCTGGTGCCTTATGACGCCATTGCAACATACATTGTGAGAGGCAATGAGCTGCTTCCGGAATATGTCAACGGCGACAACTTCCGTTTATTTGCAGCGTTACGAATTCCGCTGGGTGAAGGTTTGTCAGGCTGGGTGGCGCAAAATCGCAAGCCAATGCTGAATGGCAATCCTGCATTGGAACACGGTTACTTGTACGATCCCAACCGATTCAGCCCGTTGCGCTCGGCGATTTCGATACCGCTGGAAGGATTGCAAGGCGTGGTGGGAGTCTTATCGCTCTATCACTCTGACGCAGATGCATATACTTCTGACCACCTGCGCATTTTATTGGCGATCAGCTCAAAAGTTGCGCTATCAGTGGAAAACGCGCTCGCCTTCCAGGAAGCGGAGAGCTCGGCGACCACTGATTACTTAACCGAATTGCCGAATGCGCGTTCCTTGTTTATCCATCTTGATCGTGAACTGGCACGGTGCAAGCGGCTGGACACTTCTTTGACCGTGATGGTTTGTGACCTGGACGGCTTTAAGAAAATCAATGATCGGTTTGGTCACCTTGAAGGCAACCGGATTCTGCGCCACTTCTCTGACACGTTGCAAGGCTCCTGCCGGGAATACGACTACGTTGCACGCATGGGCGGCGACGAGTTTGTGATTGTGGCTCCGGGACTGAGCGCGTCGGCTGCGGAAGCGCGGGGCATCTGCCTGAGCGAACTCGCCGGCAGCGCCGGCCGTGAAATCTGCGGCGTGGAATGGCTCTCATTGAGCGTGGGCTGCGCCATCTATCCGGAAGACGGAGTGGATGCCGAGAAACTGCTGGCGGAAGCGGACCGCCGTATGTACATACAAAAGCAGGAGCACCACAAAATCCTGAAAGCATTTACTGCATTGACAGATGGAAAGCGGCCTCCTGCTGTCCACGACGCGGTGGTTGGATAGAATGCTGCGCTTTTGGAGTTGGGCTGTGCTGCGGCTGGCTGCGGTCATGCTCATGGCGAGTTTTGCAGGCGCCATGCTTATGCGTATTGCACCCGGTTTTTCTTCTGACGATCAGGAACTGAATTCCGGTCTTTCGTCGCAAAGCATTCAGGCCATTCGTCGCGCACGTCTCATGGATGCAGACATCCCTCGTTTTTATGCGCGTTACGTCGCATCTCTTATTCACGGAGATCTGGGCACTTCACGTTCGCTCAATCAACCAGTCAAGGACCTTTTGCGTGAGCGGCTGCCGATAACGTTGGTTAATCTGGCATTCGCCCTCACGGTGGGATGGCTGCTAGGACTGGCCTTGGCGATTGCGGCGCAGCTGTGGGACAATGCGGCACTGAACTTTTTTGCCAATGGATTAAGTGGAACTTTTATTTCTACTCCTGCTGCTGCGCTGGCTCTTGTCTTTCTGCTGTTGCGATGGCCACCGGCGTTCGCAGCTGCATTGCTGGTCTTCCCTAAAATTTATCGCTACGCGCAAAACTTATTGCTGCAGAGTAGCGAGATGCCGCATGTGCTTACGGCACGCGCGAAAGGCGCAGGGCCCTGGCGAGTATTGGCATGGCACGTTGCCCCGATCGCTTTGCCGCAGATGATTGCGTTGGTAGGCGTCTCAATCAGTATTGGAATTGGCGTGCTGCTGCCGATTGAAGTTGTGAGCGATGTTGCCGGCATTGGGCAACTCGCGTGGCACGCAGCGCAGGCACGCGATTTGCCGTTGCTGGTGAACCTGACCATGGTAGTTACATTTGTGACCGTGTGCGCCACCTTGATTTCTGATGCCGCTCAGCGTGGCCTGGGCCGGAGTGCCGCATGAAGGCAGTCCGTCTGATAGCGATTGCGGTGCTGGCGCTTACGGCCTTGACCATCTTTGGAGCACATTACCTCGCCCCGGCCGGTTACGAGCAGCAATTTCGCGAGATGCCGCAGGCGGCTCCTTCAGTGCATCATCTTTTAGGTACCGACGATCTGGGGCGCGACCGCTGGGCCCGGTTGCTCTACGGAATGCGTGTTTCTTTAACGCTTGCGCCGTTAGCGGCTCTCTTCACCACAGTGCTTGCCGGTCTGGTCGGCGGAATAGCTGGATACTTCGGCGGCTGGACGGAACGCTGCTGCAAATTGCTGATTGATCTGTTCCTGTCCGTGCCATGGCTTTTTCTTCTCATCACGGTGCGAGCGGTGCTCCCATTAAATGTTTCCCCAGAAGCGTCTGTCACGGTGACATTTGCCTTGCTTGGCCTGTTGGGATGGGCAGCCTCAGCGCGCGTGATCTGCGCCGGCGCCAAGGACCTGATGAAGTCAGAATTTATATGGATGGCGCGAGCCTCCGGCTTTTCTGGATTCAAACTGATCCGGCTGCATCTACTGCCCAACCTCCGCGGCGCGCTACTGGCGCAGTTCTGGATTTCCATTCCTGTCTTCATCATCGCTGAAGCCAATCTGGGCGCCCTGGGACTGGGCGTGGTTGAGCCGTTGCCTTCGCTGGGCAGTCTCCTGCGTGAACTGCAGGATGCCGTCATGTTACGTCCGGAACCTTGGCGATTGCTGCCCCTTGCGGTACTTATAGTGGTAATCAGCTCGTTCCAGGTACTGCTTAACAAACAGGAGGTGCGCTCGTGAAGCGCCTTTATTTAGTTCTCGTCATGTGGGCGATGGGCTTTATTTCCGTGTTTGCCCAGAGTGGAGGAGAACTGCGCTTCTGCCTGCGTTCTGAGCCCAAGACATTCAATCCCTTGTTGGTAGAGGATGACGCGTCAGAAACCATACGGTATTTGACTGGCGGCGTACTGGTGCGGGTGAATCGGATAACACTCAAAGCAGAACCCGATCTTGCGACGTCGTGGAAAGTTTCAGAATGGGGCAAGCGCATCCGGTTCAAACTGCGCGAAGGCCTGAAGTACTCTGACGGCACTTCTTTTTCAGCCGAAGATGTCGCATACACGATGCAGCTGTTGATGGATCCAGCGCTACACTCCAGCACCGGGGACGCGTTCAGCTCTGCTGACGGCAAGCTGGCGACGCACGTGATCTCAACGAACGAGATCGAGATCAATTTCCCGGCGCCGGTAGCTAATCTGGTAAATCTTTTCGATACCGTGGCGATCCTTTCCGCAAAATCCGCACAAAAAGAGATGGCGGCACTAGGACCTTTTTATGTTTCAGAGCACAAGGCAGGATCGTATCTGTTGTTGAAGCGGAACCCCTATTACTGGAAAAAAGATGCTGCAGGGAAGCAGCTTCCGTACCTTGACTCAATCCGGCTGGATATTGAACAGAACCCTGAAATCGAAGCGATGCGCTATAAGCGAGGCGAAGTACATTTGATCAACACGGTCTCGCCGGCGATTTTTGAAAAGCTTTCTGCCGATAGCGCTTCTGTTCGCGATGCAGGCGCTTCCACGGACACGGAACAGCTCTGGTTCAATCAGGTCCCTGGCGCACCACTACCGGCATACAAAAAAGCATGGTTTACTTCCACAAATTTTCGTCGAGCTATTTCTGAAGCAATCAACCGCAATGATTTGGCGCGAATTGTCTATCGTGGGCACGCGGTTCCGGCTATTGGGATCATCTCACCCAGCAATAAGTTCTGGTTCAATACCAGCTTAACCCCGCATGCGTATGACACATCAAGCGCGTTGCACAGGCTGCAGCAGGATGGCTTTCAACTACTAGGCGATACCTTGAAGGACAAAGCCGGAAATCCCGTGGAGTTCTCCATTGCCACCAACGCCGGCAATCGCGCGCGTGAGAGCATGGCAACCATGATCCAGCAGGACCTGAAAAAAATCGGGATCAAGGTGAACGTGGTCACGCTGGATTTCAACTCGCTTCTGGAGCGCATGACACAGTCGTACAACTATGAAGCTTGTTTGCTGGGATTCCAGAACGTAGAACTCGATCCCAACTCGCAGATGGCAGTGTGGTTAAGCTCCGCTGACAATCATCAATGGAACCCAAGCCAGAAATCGCCCGCAACGCCGTGGGAAGCGGAAATCGACAAGCTCATGCGTGCGCAGGCTGCTTCCGGCGATGAGCACAAGCGCAAGCAATACTGGGACCGCGTCCAGCAGATTGCGTGGGAGCAGGAACCTTTTATTTATCTGATCAACAAAGACGCGCTGGTGGCGATTGCGCCATCGGTAAAGAATGCCGAGCCGAGTGTGTTTCGTCCGCAGGCGTTCTGGAACGCAGAGATGCTGGCGTTGGCCCACTAAGAATTTTATGGACCTTCTTTCGGTCAGACTCACGGTTAGCTATAAGGACAAACCACCGGTCCTGGACGGTCTGTGTCTTGATTTGCGCCCGGGCGAAGTATTGGGACTGGTAGGGCACAGCGGTTGCGGGAAGAGTTCTTTGGCGCTGGCAATCCTTGGTCTGCTCATCCTGAAGGGCGGGAAAGCCAGCGGTTCGATTTTGTGGGATGGCCACGAGTTATTGGCGTTGAAAGAAAAAGAGTGGCGCAAACTGCGGGGCAAAGTAATTTCCTTTGTGCCGCAAAGTCCTATGTCCGCGTTGAATCCGGCGCTGCGACTGGGTACACAGATGCAGGAAGCATGGAAGCTGCACGGTCAGGGTGGCA
>DASXIL010000096.1:0-7556 GCA_036497985.1 Candidatus Angelobacter sp.
CAGAGCGCAACCAATGATGCCTTCATCAATGACGCGCGCTGGACGGAGTGCGGCGATCCCACGCAGCCTGGGATTAAGCCAATCATGGACTACTTGAAGACCGTGCCGTGGCGGCCTGACCTCACCGCGAGCAATTGCGCGCCGAACACGTTCTATATGATCAACAATACACGTCCGGGGTTCTTATCGAATGGGCAGCTCAACACGGCGGCCATCAGTGCCGGCACGGCAGTCCCACCATCTTCGCTTCGCACCATCGGCGATGCGCTGAATGAGAAGAACATCAGCTGGGCCTACTATGGCGGCGGCTTCAACGCAGCCGCCCGCTTCGACAATGGCTCAACGGATCCCGTGGATGTGCTGATTGGCACGGGCGGTGACTGGTATTGCGATATCTGCAACCCGTTCCAATATGCTTCGTCAATTATGGGCAATCCCGCGCAACGGGCTGCCCACATCAAGGACGCGACGGATTTCCTTGATGGCCTTGAAGATGGCCGCTTGCCCGCTGTGTCTTTCTTAAAGCCTGACAGCTTTGGCGACGGACATCCAGCAAGTTCCAAGCTCGATGTCTTTGAATCCCTGGTTGAGCGCGTTCTGGACGGTCTCAAAAGACATTCCGAACTGGCGGAGGAAACCGCATTCATCATCACCTTTGACGAAGGCGGCGGATATTTTGACTCCGGGTTCATGCAGCCCATTGATTTCTTTGGCGATGGACCGCGTATCCCATTGATCATTGTTTCGCCGTTCACCAAAGGCGGCCACGTAAGCCATACGTATGGCGATCATGCATCGATTGTGAAATTCATCGAGCGCAACTGGCATCTGAAGCCGCTGACCAGCCGCAGCCGCGACAATCTTAAGAACCCGGTTGTCGATCCCAGCAATCCCTACGTGCCACTCAACTCACCCGCCGTGGGCGATCTATTTGATATGTTCCATTTCGATAAGGACAAAGACTAGGAAGAAGATCCAACAGCGATGACAAACTTACGCCGGCTTCGCATATGTGGGGGCCGGCTTAAGTTCTTTCGGCCAAGACGAACCACCTTGGCAATTACGCAAGCGATTCGTCATTCCCCGACGTAGGCGGCACTTCAATCCGGCTATCGACTCTCTCTACGCTTTTGATGTCCTAGTGGACGCGAAGAGCTTCGGCAATTCTCTGCTTCACGTCCTCCTGGGGCTCCTTCTCATAGGCTGATTCGAGCACGGCAAGCGCATCAGCGGGCCAGCTTTCTCGTGGCCAGGCCAAAAGGGCGTTGAGAGCCATGTTTCGGTTGCGTATCGTCCGATTTTGCAGCCCGGTACGAATCAAGGGCCATCCGCGTCCTGGAAATCGTTGCAATGCTTGAAGCACTGTATCAAGCACATGGTCTGCGTCATAGCCCGGCCCCAGTCCCACGAGGGTGTCAGGGCCGGTTGCAAGGTCCTGCAACGGCAAGACGGACAAAACGAAGCTGAGCAGCTCGTCGATTCGTGCATTGTCGGTCTGTTGAAGCAATTGAAACCATGATCGGGATTTCATCGGGTCCTTGTGCACCCGGCTAAAATGAATCGCCCACGTATCCATGCCAGAATCTCTCGCAGCAACATCGGCTTGATAAAAAGCGAGCTCATTCTCGGATTTGAGTCCTTCCTCAATCAGCCGGCGCTCATCCATGCGCGCTCGAATGGAGTTGCACGAATTCAGCAACTGGCTTCTACGATCTTCAGTCCAGCCCTTTTCATGTGTTTCATGCCAGCTTTCCTGGGACAAAAACCGCGTGATGTCGTTGATGGTCAACAAATGAGCCAGCCCGGCACCGGGCGTCTGAGCGACGTGGCGCAAGTAATGCTCCAGGGCCTCTGGCGCATCTTCATAACCGTGAATGTCTTCGGCCGGGCCACCCTGAATCAGCGCCGACAAAAGGCTTGCAGCATTGTCAAACAGCGGACCATCGATTCGGGCTGGCCGAAGCGCTTCATGCAACTTCCCGGTGCGCGCGCAAATGGCTGCGAGATATTCATCCATAACGCTATTGTGAAAGCCGCCACGCAACATCCAGGCTTGAATGTCAGGATTGTTTGTGTCATGTAGCCGCTCAACCGCGTGAATGCGGCCCCAGCCATGCACGTTGCGGGCAATCCGCCATAGACATTGTTCGGGATCGTCTCCCAGATTCAGAAGAGCCACGGCCGCAAACAAGGTGAATTCGTCATGGAGACTCAGGGTCCGTAAAACAGAAAAATCGGTTTCATCGCCGGCGATACCGAGCAGAAAAATTCCGAATTTCACCGCGTCGCGCCGATCACCTCCTGTTGCGAAGTATCGGCCGATCCTGGCAACGCGGTCCAGTTGGTCAGGCAGCAACCTCTCCTTTAGCTGATCGCGCAGAGGATCGGCGGCGCTAAGGAGCGATTCGGATGAGGTCAGTTCGTAGAGTTCTCGCAGGCTAGCGTCACTGGATTCCCGGACGAGCGCTATTAGCGCCTCCATCAGGAGGGTTACACGTTTGTCTTTGTGATCTGGGCCAGCTGTCCCGACATGATGCGACATTATGCCGTCAAGGGCCCCGAAAGCCCAATTCACCTTGCGAGGATCGCGCTGATCGTCAGGCAAGTCTTCGACGCCAGGGTTAGCGAGAATGTACCTATAGAGCGAAGCTGCATCGCCCCAGGGACCGGCTAATTCTTCGAGCGACCAGCGAAGCGAGCCGAAGAACCTCATCGCCCCTTGCCCGGCACCACCAGATTGTTTCTGACGGAAAACACTCCCGGCACGCCGTTCGCACGCAGCCCGGCCATATTCTTGTCTGATTCGCGGTCCACAACGCCTTCCAGCGTCACGTTTCCATGGTCAACGATAATGCGGATCGGGCGGTTCGATCCCACGCCATAATGCTGCAACGGGCCGTAGCGGTAGATTGCGTTAAACAAGTCGCGGCGCAGGCTGTCGTCATTGCCCGAGGTGGGCAGCACTTCAATCCTGTTATCGACATGCTCCACGCCTTCAATTTTTCTTACCACTTTCTCGGCATCGCTCTTGAGCGACGCCTCTACTACCTGTCCGAAAAGGACCACGTCATAACCATTCAGCTTGAATGCGATGTTATCGAAGGTGCCAAAGTCAGGGAGCATAAGGATTTGGTGGCGAACCTCTTTCATGATGCGGTCCTGGGCCTTGGCTGAGAATTTCTTGTCGTTCTGGGCGGCTGCCTGCACAAAAAACATGGTGCAGGCCATCACTGTAATTGCATAGATCGCTCTGCGCATCGTTGGGCCCTCGTCTCTTATCAAGTCTAATCTCTCTGGCTTGCTCAGTAGCCGGTTTCTGATTTTGACCGCCTGCAATTAAGATAGTTGATTGCGCGGCAGAACGCGCAAATCCTATGACTGCATCGAATCCCAGACCGGAAGAGACGCCAGCCCCCGAGCCAGCGCGCCCTTCCAACTTTATTCGCGACACCATTATTGAAGACCTGAAGACAGGCAAGTACAACGGCCGCGTATGGACTAGATTTCCTCCCGAGCCGAACGGCTACTTGCACATTGGACATGCCAAGGCCATCTGCCTGGACTTTGGCCTGGCCGACGAATTTGGTGGCGGCACCAACCTTCGTTTTGACGATACGAATCCGGAGAAAGAAGAGACTGAGTACGTTGAGTCAATCATGGCCGACGTGAAGTGGCTCGGCTTTGAGTGGGAAGGCCTTTACTATGCGTCGGATTATTTCCAGCAACTGCATGACTGGGCCGTGCAGCTGATCAAGGCAGGTAAAGCTTACGTAGATGACTTGAGCGCGGAAGAGATCCGCAAATATCGCGGCACGCTGACCGAGCCGGGCAAGGAAAGCCCGCATCGCAACCGCTCGGCGGAAGAAAATCTTGATCTATTTGCGCGTATGAAGGCCGCTGAATTTCCTGACGGCTCACGCTGCCTGCGGGCCAAAATCGACATGGCTTCGCCCAACCTCAACATGCGCGATCCGGTGATGTACCGCATTCTGCGCAAGCCGCATCATCGCACCGGCGACAAGTGGTGCATCTACCCGCTTTACGATTTTGCCCACGGCCAGTCAGACTCGCTGGAGAATATTACGCACTCCATGTGCACGCTGGAGTTTGAAGACCACCGTCCTTTGTATAACTGGTTTATCCAGGAGTTGGGAATTTTCCCCTCGCAGCAGATGGAGTTTGACCGGCTCAACCTGACTTACACTTTGCTGAGCAAGCGCAAACTGCTGCAACTGGTGCAGGAAAAGCGCGTTAACGGCTGGGACGATCCGCGCATGCCCACGCTGAGCGGCATCCGCCGCCGCGGCTATACGCCGGAAGCGTTGCGGAATTTTGTGGCGAATATCGGCGTGACTAAGACGAACGGCACGCTTGAGCTGGCCATGCTGGAACATTTTGTGCGCGAAGACCTGAACCGTCGCGCGCTTCGCGTAATGGCCGTGCTCCGTCCTCTGAAAGTCGTGGTCGATAACTATCCTGAAGGCCAGACGGAAGAGATGGAAGCGATCAACAATCCTGAAGATGAGAGCGCGGGCAAACGCAAAGTGCCGTTTTCCCGCGAACTCTATATCGAACAGGACGACTTTCGCGAAATACCGCCCAAAGGCTACTTCCGTCTCTCGCCGGGAAAAGAAGTGCGCCTGCGCTATGGATATTTCATCACGGCGCAAAGTGTGGTCAAGAACGACAAAGGTGAGGTGGTGGAAGTGCATGTGACGTATGATCCGGCCACGCGGGGCGGCAACGCTCCCGACGGACGCAAGGTGAAGTCCACGATTCACTGGGTTTCGGCGGCGCACGCGATCAACGCGGAGGCGCGGCTGTATGACAACCTCTTCAGCAAAGAAGATCCCAACGATGTTCCTGAAGGACAGGATTTTACCGCCAACTTGAACCCGAATTCGCTGGAAACGGTGGCCGAAGCAAAGCTTGAACCATCATTGAAGTCGGCGGAGCCGGGAGCGCGTTACCAGTTTGAGCGGCTGGGATATTTTTGTGTCGATACGGCTTCAAAGCCTGGAGCGCTGGTATTCAATCGCACGGTGGCGCTGAAAGATACCTGGGCCAGGAAGCAATCGAAGTGAACGGAAATCATAGCGGAGCCAGACGTTTGAAATACCGGATCGCAGCATTCATGTTCACCTTGTTGGTGTCTGCGGGCGCATTTGCCGCGCAGATTACCGGGACCGTAACCAACGCCACCACCAACAAACCCTCCTCCGGTGACGAAGTAACGTTGCTCTCACTGGCCAACGGCATGGAAGAAGCAGGAACGACCAAGACCGATAGCCAGGGGCATTACACGCTGAATGTCCCCGATGAAAACGCGCAGCATCTGGTGCGCGTGGCGCGACAGAGCGTGCATTATTTCAAGGCTGCCCCGCCCGGTGTTACGACGGTTGACATCACGGTTTATGACGCAGGCACTCAAGTGGAAGGCTTGGTCACCGATGCGCGGGTTTTTCACTTGCAAGCCAGCGGCGGCAACATGGACGTGCAAGAGCTCTACATTCTCAATAACCAGTCCCAGCCTCCGCGCACAAAAATCGGCAACCAGACTTTTGCCGTCACTCTGCCGGAGGGCGCTCAAATGGGCGAAGCCTCCCTCACTGGTCCGAGCGGCATGCCGGTCACTGTGGCCGCAGTTCCTTCCGGAGCGAAGAACCGCTACGCCTATGATTTTCCCATTAAGCCTGGGCAGACGCGTTTTGAAGTGACATACAAGGTGCCATACAGCGGATCGCATGAATTTTCGCTGAAGCCCGAATCATCGTTAAGCGAACTTGGCGTGCTGCTGCCCAAGAGCATGAAGTTCAACGGCACCTCCGGAAGCTTCGCCCAGGATGTTGATGAAGCCGGGCTCGCTGTCTTTTTCGCCAAGAATGTGCCGGCGAATCAGGAAGTGAAATTCTCCGTTTCGGGCGAAGGGCTCATTCCCACTGAGCCGCCTGCAGGCGGCAATCCCGGCCAGCCGGCAGGCGAGAGTGGCGGAACGCCCATTCCCAGTTCCTCCGGCGGTACGCGAGAAGCTCTGTGGTTTATCGTGGGTGCGCTGGTGATCCTGATCGGCGGCGGTGCGTTTGTTATGTGGCGCAAAAGCGCGGCGGCAAGGGCTGCTGCACAGGATCCTAAAGCAGCCAAAGCAGCGTCCAAAGCGCGAGTGCAGGCACAGAGCCAGGCAGCTAAACCGCAGAGTGACATGCTGGACGTGCTGAAAGATGAACTCTTCCAGCTTGAGACGGACCGCGTGAACGGAAAAATTTCACAGGAAGAATATGAGAAGAGCAAGGCCGGGCTGGATACGCTTTTTCGCCGCCAGATGAAGAGGAAATAACAACTTGCTTGCTGGCGCCCATCGCGGCGACTGTTCATGATTCGCCAGGAACATACAGTGGCAGAGATAACAGCAGAAGAAGGCCGGCTCAGGGAATCGCCAGATCACACCGCCCCGTGGCGAAGCTGGGGCCCCTACGTAAGCGAGCGCGCCTGGGGCACGGTCCGCGAAGACTACAGCGCCACCGGCGAAGCATGGGATTATTTTCCGCACGATCATGCCCGCTCGCGGGCCTATCGATGGAGCGAAGACGGGCTGGCTGGAATATGCGATCGCCACCAGCGTTTGTGTTTTGCGCTGGCGCTCTGGAACGGGCACGATCCCATCCTTAAGGAACGCCTGTTTGGCCTGAACGGTGAAGAAGGCAACCACGGCGAGGATGTGAAGGAGTATTACTTTTACCTCGATTCCACTCCAACGCACTCCTACATGAAGTATCTATATAAGTATCCGCAGGCGGAGTATCCGTATGAAAAATTAGTAGCGGAGAACGGACGGCGCACCAAACGCGATCCGGAATTCGAGCTGATCGATACCGGCCTTTTCGATGAAAACCGATACTTTGATGTGTTCGTGGAATATGCCAAGGTTGACTGGGATGATATTTGTATCCGGCTCACCGTGGCCAATCGCGGCCCGCAAGCAGCAGAGATCCACCTTTTGCCGTCTCTCTGGTTTCGCAATACGTGGTCCTGGGCAGGGAAGCCCAAACCTGTTCTGGCATTCGACAAAACAACCGGCACAATATTGGCTCGCGAGAGCGAGATCGGCGATTACCGTCTCTACTATGCCGAGGGCGGCGCGCCGCTGTTCACTGAAAACGAAACGAACGCCGAACGGCTCTTCAGCGCAAAGAATCCTTCGCCTTACGTGAAGGACGCGTTTCATCGTTACGTGATCAACGGTGAGACCACGGCAGTAAATCCTGAGCTAAAAGGCACCAAAGCCGCTGTGCAGTATAAATTCACCGTCCCTGCAGCCGGAGAAATTTCACTCAAGCTGCGGCTCAGCAAAGACAAGCCGGGGACTACTTCGGCCACCGTTTTGGGCAAGGAATTTGAAACCACATTCTCCGCACGCGAAGCGGAATCCGACGCCTTTTACGCAACCATCACGCCTCCCACCATCGATGACGACACGCGCAACGTGATGCGCCAGGCCTTTGCCGGATTGTTGTGGACCAAGCAGTATTACCACTATGTTGTTCGCGACTGGCTGATCG
>DASXIL010000097.1:0-3129 GCA_036497985.1 Candidatus Angelobacter sp.
GAAGGCCGAGCAGCCGGGAGTGGTTACCAGCAGCATGATTGAAGCTGATGGCGACGTGGAAATCCTGGACAAAAATGTTTACATTGCCACGGTTTCCGAGGGCGGCAAGCTGGACATGGAAATGCGCCTGAAGCGCGGCCGCGGTTATGTGGCTGCCGATAAGAACTTTGACGAAGACCTGGGTCTTGGTTTTATTCCGATCGATTCGGTCCATTCCCCGGTGCGCAAGTGCAATTACACGGTGGAAGCGGCCCGCCTGGGACAGATCACCGATTACGACAAGCTCGATATCGAAATCTGGACCAACGGCTCCATTGCTCCGGCTGACGCGCTTGGCCTGGCGGCAAAGCTGCTCAAGGACCACATGACCATCTTCATCAACTTTGAAGAAGAGTTGGAGACGGAGTCGCGTGGCGAAGAGAAGCCGCTGATCAAGAATGAAAACCTGAACCGCTCCGTGGAAGAGCTGGAGCTTTCCGTGCGCAGTTACAACTGCCTGAAGAATGCGAATATCCAGTCGATTGGCGAACTGGTGCAGAAGACGGAAGCGGAGATGCTCAAGACCAAGAACTTTGGTCGCAAGTCGCTCAATGAGATCAAGGAAATCCTTGCTTCCATGGGCCTCTCACTGGGCATGAAGATCGACGATCAGGGCAATGCCGTTCCGGGACCGACCAGCCAGATGCCGTCCGCAGTGTCTATGGGCGGCGGTGGCCTGGATGATGGCGGCGACGGGCAGGAGTTTTAGGGCAAATTGGTAGTTGGGAAATTTGGTAATTGGGTAATTTAAAAATCTCAATTTCCGTACCAATTACCAAATTACAAAATTACTCAATTACCAAATCTGAAGGAAACTGACATGCGCCACCAGAGACACACGAAAAAACTCGGACGTAACACCAGCCATCGGCGCGCGTTGCTGCGCAACCTGGTGACCTCGCTCATCATGGAAGAGCGGCTTGAGACCACGCCGGCCAAGGCCAAAGCCATGCGTCCGCACGTGGAAAAAATGATCACACTAGGCAAGCGCGGAGACCTTTCCGCGCGGCGCCTTGCCGGCAGCTACCTGATGACGCGCGAGTCAGTCAGCCGCTTGTTTGAAACCGTGGCGCCCCGCTTCGGCGACCGCAGCGGCGGTTACCTGCGCATCATCCACAAGGGATGGCGGCAGGGTGATGGCGCTGCAACCTGCTACATCGAGTTGCTGGGCAGCGAGAAGGTGATTGAAGCCAAGCGCGCCAAGCGGGCGGAGGTCCGCACCAAGCGCCAGGAAGAAGTCCGCAAGCAGATGGAAGAAGAGCAGGCAGCAGCGGCTGCCGAGCAAGGCGGCGACGAAGAGAAGAAGTAGCAGGCGGCCGCAATTCATATTTAGGAAGCGTCCTTGTGGGCGCTTTCTTTTTTGCGTGGAGCATCTTCCCGCTCACATGCCGGGAACCGGGCGGGATAATAAAAATTCGTTTTCCGGTGCGTGTCCGCCGCTTCACCGCGGAATTGAACCTTCCATTTGTGCGGCCGGCCCATACCGGGAGGAAGCTTGATTTCCAGCATATATCCGGCCCAGGCAAAACGGATGAGAGAGGCCACGTAAACGCTCAACAGGCCGCCGGTTTCTTCCGTGGTACGCGCCAGCACCATTTTTTCCAGATCATGCGTTTGCCACATGAAATCGCGTTCTACGCGGCTGCCTTGTGTTCTGCGCATCATGAACAGACGCGTTCCATTGGCGATAAATTCTTTCTCCACGCTTTCCGGTGAACGGTGGCTGGAATCGTCATAGGGATCGCCGACGAGCAGGACGGTGTCTCCCGGCTGGTGCGGCCCAAAAAGCGCGAGAGCTTCATGCAGAGCGTCCCATAGCGCAACGCGTTTCCCCAGCGGGGGCGCGCTTTCGACTACTTCATTGATGGCGGCAGTGCGCATCTCCGGCTCGGAAGAGAATCCCTTGGTGAAGGTGGCCTTTTCGGCAAAGACTCCAAAGGCCACCGGTTTGCCCGCAGGGGCCTGACGCGCCTGTTGCGTGACGGTGGTTACCAGTTCGGAGAGCTTGTCATTTTTGGCCGAGCCTTCGGTTTCCAGTAGAATCACCAGCCGGTTATTGAAGTCACGGCTGGCGCTGAGCACCGGCAGTTTCTTTCCATCGATTTTTATTTCCAGGTCGCCTGGCTTGAGCGTTTCAATTTCGTCTTTCGTGAGCTGATCATAAAAGGACGCCAGCACGGTGGTGGTGCATTCCTGGGCAAGGCCCTGGGACGACAGCAGAAGCGCAAAAACTGCGATAACAAGGCGCATGGGGAACACCTCACAGCTAGCTATTATCCTAGAATAAGGAATGCCGAAGGTTAAAATTTAAATGCCCGATTACACCAGACTTCCCATAGGCGAAAAGGCGCCGCACCGCATCAATGCGGTAATTGAGATTCCCAAAGATTCAGTCAACAAATACGAGTATGACAAGCAGCTTCACGTGTTCAAACTCGACCGCACGTTGTTTTCGCCGGTGCACTATCCCGGGGATTACGGATTTATTCCCTGTACTCTCGGCGAGGATGGCGATCCCCTTGATGTACTGGTGCTGGTTGAGTCGCCGAGCTTTCCCGGCTGCCTGATAGAAGTGCGGCCCATCGGCGTATTACACATGGTGGACCAAGGCAAGAATGACGAGAAAATTCTGGCCGTGGCAGATAGCGACCCGTTCTACAAGGACGTGAGCGACTATTCCCAGGTATTTCCGCACAGGACACGCGAGATCGAGCACTTCTTCTCTATTTACAAAGACCTGGAAGGGAAGAAGACTAAGATGGCCGGCTGGGCCGATGGCGACGCAGCACGGAAGATCGTGATGGAAGGGCACAAACGATTTAAATGGTAAGGCCGGTTAGCCGCAGATTTGCGCAGATTCGCGCTGATAGAGCCGGGATTGGCCACGAATGAACGCGAAATGCGCGAATCTTCTTTAGGGGTGCCACTCTGAATGTTGAGCGAGGCCCAAGGAGAGGGTTCTCTAGATTCTTGCTGATCCTGATGCTGCAGCGGAGCCGTTCCCTCACCGCTCCGCTTCGGCAAGCCTCCACGTCGGGATTAGGGATGGCAGGTCGCGCCTGGCAATTCTACTTTGCTACCAGCTTTTGT
>DASXIL010000098.1:0-3535 GCA_036497985.1 Candidatus Angelobacter sp.
AGGGGTTTTGTATTTAGCCAGCGAATCAAAGCCGGATGGTAAAATATTCAGTACTCTCATGGAGCAGTTCTGACCTCTTCCACGTTTAACGCCGCTCATCACCGCTTTACTGTGCTTGTTGCCGCTTTGGCCTTTCTGCTGATCATTGCCGGCGGGCTGGTGACCAGTAATAACGCCGGCTTGGCTGTCCCTGATTGGCCCACAAGCTTCGGGCATTTATTCAAGATTCCCAAGATGATTGGCGGGGTGAAGTTTGAGCACACGCACCGCATGATCGCCGAATTTGTCGGGTTGCTGACGATCATCGTGGCCATATGGACCTGGCGCGTGGACAAGCGCCGCTGGATGCGCGGCCTGACAATCGGCGCAGTGGCCGGCGTGATTTTCCAGGGAGTGCTGGGCGGGCTTACTGTTCTTAATTTCCTGCCTCCTGCAATCTCCACGGCCCATGCCACTGTCGGGCAGACCATGTTCTGTATGCTGGCGGTGATCTCGGTCTTTACCAGCCGAAGCTGGCTTGATGAGCCAGCAGAAAAGATCACCCGCAAAGATGCCAGGCCATTGCTGCGACACTGCTGGATGCTCATCGGCTTTCTATATCTTCAGCTCATTCTGGGCGCGGCTTTTCGCCATGTCTGGACCAAGTGGGGTCCAACGGGATCAAACCATTGGCCTACCCACAAAATAGTTCATGCGTTACTTTATCCTCACATCCTAAACGCATTGCTGGTGACGGTTTTGTTGCTCTACGTGAGTTTGCGGACTCTCACCAAGCACGGAAACATTCCGCACCTGCGCCGCCCTGCCTTGTGGCTGCTGTTGCTGCTCATCGGACAGCTCTTGCTGGGCTTAAGCGCTTACGTGGTTCGCGTTGTCCAGGGCGTGAATGAAGCGCAGCCCACCATGACACTGGTGGCAGTGACCGTCGCACACCTGGCCGTTGGAGCGTTGATTCTGGCGCTGACCATGGTTCTGACGATCCAGGCGTACCGGCACACCGGCGATCCAGCTACGGTCATTCCATTCGATCGCCAGCGCGAGGTGGCCACGGCATGAGCAGTATCCCGCAGAGGCTTGAGCAAGAGACAAAGGTCGCGACTGCGCCTCCCGCCGCTCCTGTGGTGCTCAAGAAAAACTCTCTGCTTGGCGACTACTTCCAGCTGTTCAAGGTCCGCGTAACCTCGTTGGTTGTAGTGACAGCCTGGGCTGGCTATTACATGGGCGCGGCCAAAAGCGGTGTTTCGTCGCTCACGTGGACTTTGCTCAATGCGCTGCTGGGGATCGGCGTGACCTGCGCTGGCTCAGCGGCTTTGAATGAAGTGCTGGAACACAAGATTGACGCGCTGATGCGGCGCACACGCAATCGTCCCCTGCCCGCAGGCAGGATGAGCCTGGCAACGGGACTGACCGCTGGAATACTGGCGACCGTGCTGGGGCCGGTCTATCTTTCGCTGACCACCAACGTGCTAACTGGGGTGCTGGCGCTCAGCACTGCGGTGAGTTATCTCGCGTTTTATACGCCGTTGAAGCGCATCTCGCCGATCTCAACTTTTGTAGGCGCCTTCCCCGGAGCCATGCCGCCATTGCTCGGCTGGACGGCTGTCCGCGGCAAGATGGAAATTGAAGCAGTCTTTCTGTTCCTGATCGTGTTCTTCTGGCAATTCCCGCATTTTCAGGCGATCGCCTGGATGTATCGCGAAGACTACGAAGCCGCCGGCATAAAGATGCTTCCCGTGGTCGATAAAGCCGGACACAGCGTGATCCGCCAGATGTTTACCTATTGCTCAACGCTTATTTCCGTCAGCCTGGTTCCAACCCTCCTGCGGATGACCGGAAAGATTTATCTCTTCGGCGCCCTACTGATGGGACTGGGATTTCTTTGGTTTGTTTTCCGGCTGGCGCGGGCCAAACTCCCCACCACCTCACCCGATTCACGGCTCTTTGCCCGCCAGCTTCTGCAAGCCAGCGTGATCTATCTGCCACTACTTTTTGCCTTGATGATGCTGAATGTGGTGCATTCATAAGTTATGGCAACTGCTTTACAAGAAAAGACTTTCACGGGCAATCCACAAAATACCTCCGCCGTGATTCGCGTGGAAGACATACGCCATAGTTATGGCAAGCGCACCGCGCTTAAAGGCATTTCTTTTGACGTTGCAGCCGGCGAAATCTTTGGTCTTCTCGGTCCCAACGGCAGCGGCAAGACAACGCTCTTCCGTATTCTTTCTACGCTCATGCTGCCCACCAGCGGCCGCGCCATGGTCGCAGATTTTGACTCGACCAGGCAGGCGGATGAGGTTCGCCGGCGAATTGGCGTGGTCTTCCAATCCAAATCTGTCGATCTGAAACTGACTGCGGCAGAGAACCTGTGGCATCAGGGACATCTCTACGGGCTGCATGGAGCAACCTTAAAGTCGCGCATTCAGGAAATGCTGGAACGTGTTGCCCTGACAGATCGTGCGAAAGACAAAGTTGAGACATTCTCCGGCGGAATGCAACGCCGTGTTGAGCTGGCTAAAGGGATCATGCATCGGCCGAGCGTGTTGTTGCTGGACGAGCCGACAACAGGGCTCGACCCGGGTGCGCGTCGCGATTTGTGGCTTTATCTTAACGAGCTCCGAACGCAGGAAAAAGTTTCGATCATCGTGACCACGCACCTGATGGAAGAAGCCGAGCACTGCGACCGATTGGCCATCCTGAATCTGGGTGAGATTGTTGCCCTGGGGACGCCGGCGGAATTGCGCAGCCAGATCGGCGGCGACGTGGTAATGCTGGAAGCTGCAGACCCGGCAGCGCTGGCAAAAAGAATTGAGGAGCGGTTCAAGATCGCGACCACGGTGCTGGACGGGAAGGTTCGTCTGGAAATTAAAGACGGTTTGAAATTTGTGACTGCCGTGGCGGAAGCCATGCCGGGAACGATCCAGTCGGTTTCCATCAGCAAGCCCACGCTGGATGACGTATTTATCAGCCGCACCGGCCACAGATTCTGGACGGAGCAAGAACAAGAGTCCGGCAACGCGGACCTTACCACTGATAAGCACTGATAATGACAAGCACAGATAACCTGATCGAAAAAGAACGGGCCGAAATTCGAGAAATTGAGATGAATTCACAAACCATGACATCAGCGCAGGTGGCACAAGCCGGCATGGCGACTCCCCGGGTGAACCCACTCTTGCCCGCGTTTACCCTGTGGTGGCGGGAGGTAGTCCGCTTTTATCGGCAACCGGCGCGCGTAGTGGGCGTGGTGGTATCGCCACTGCTCTTCTGGGTTGTAATCGGCGCAGGGTTTGGTACGTCATTGCAAAAAGGCGCCACCGGTACGGGAAACTTCCTGAATTATTTCTTTCCCGGCGCGCTGATGATGATTGTGCTCTTTACCTCAATCTTCACCATGATGTCAGTGATTGAAGACCGCAATGAAGGCTTTTTGCTTTCCGTAATGGTTGCGCCCGTGCATCGATCTGGTATTGTGCTGGGCAAGGTACTGGGCGGGACAACGCTCTCCACTATCCAGGGCCTGCTGTTTCTGGTG
>DASXIL010000099.1:0-2831 GCA_036497985.1 Candidatus Angelobacter sp.
TGCAACATTGTTAACGCCGCCATACATCTTATCTCTCACGAAATTTGTTTATGGGGGAAGATCTATGCGCCAACGTACTGTAGCTTTGTTTCTTCTGTTCAGCTTTTTGCTGGCCACCGCCGCCTGGGGCAAGGAAGACCGGCTCACCAACACCGGAGCCGCTCCCGCAGCCGAAGGCAAAATCATCACGGACAATGATCGCAACGGCAACACCGGCGTTGATATCCAGGTAAAACACATGGCAACGCCGCAATCGCTCACGCCGGCCAAGCAGACTTATCTGGTCTGGGTGCAGCCGCGCGGCAAGGACCCTGAGTTGCTGGGAGCGTTGAGGGTAAATGAAAATCTGGAAGGCAGCCTGAAAGCAGCCACTACGTACAAGGACTTTGATGTTCTCATTACCGCCGAAGACAGCATGAAGCCCGACGCACCCTCAAGCATGGTGATACTCAAGGGAAGCGTCGCGCGAAAGTAAGCGCCGGAACGGCTGAGTCTATCGGCAATTGAGGGCGAGCCTGTTTCTTTGTGACTGAGTCTATATATAACCGGGCTACGTAGACTGGAGTGCATATGACCGGCGCGCGGCAATCTGATACCATTGCCGCCGATGATCGCCAAAGAGCAGGCAGCAATCTCTGCCGGACAAGCAGTTGCGTCAAAGAGATCGACGACATGGTGGCCGCTGGCGGTGCTGGTGGCCATCAACGTTCTCAATTTTTATGACCGCCAAGTTGCCGGGGCAATTGTGGAGCCTGTCCGCAAGGAGTTTCACCTTACCGATACAGAAATCGGCGGACTGAATTTTGCTTTCACCATGCTTTATGGGCTGGTTGGGCTGCCGCTGGGACTTCTAGCTGACAGAGTCAGCCGCAAAAAGCTTCTCGCTGTGGGCATTGCGGTATGGGCAATTCTTACGGCCAGCGCGCGTTGGATCAACAGCTACTCTTTTCTGGTGGTATCGCGGCTGGGCGTCGGCGTAGGTGAAGCCACGGCCGCTCCTACGGCCACCAGCTGGATCGGCGATCTCTTTCCTGCTGAAAAACGATCCAAGCCGCTGGCGCTTTTTATGCTGGGCGTTCCCGTGGGCGGAGCGCTGAGTTTTTTCTTCAGCGGCCCCATCGCGCAAAAAATGGGATGGCGCGCTGCCATGATTGTGGCCGCCGCTCCTGCGCTGATTTTGATTCCCCTGCTGCTCATGCTGCATGAGCCCGTGCGTGGTGCTTCTGAAAAACATGCGCCGCCGGTGGACGCCGGCTCCATCTGGGCGGTGCTCCGGGTCCCTACCTTCTGGTGGATCGCCATTTCCGGCGCGCTGGTGAACTTTAACCTGTATTCGATTGGCACATTTTTTCCGGCGTTCTTCAGTCGCATCCATCACATGAGCGTGGCCCGCGCGGGCGTAACAACAGGAATCGTTTATGCTGTCGGCGGCATCCTGGGAGGATCGTGCGCGGGTATCTGGGGTGACCGAATCGTAAAGCGCAACCGCAGCGGACGCATGAAGATTGCGGCCATTGCCGCGCTGCTGGCCGTTCCGCTCTCTTATTTTGGAATTCACCAGGGCATTGGATCGATAGCCCTGGCCCTTCCTCTGCTCACTATCGCTTACGGGCTGCTGAATATGTATTACGGCCTGGTGTATGCGTCGATTCACGACATCGTCGCGCCTGCGCTGCGCGGCACCAGCATGGCAATTTATTTCCTGGTGATGTATGTGATCGGTGCATCATGGGGAACATTGATCATCGGCAAAATGAGCGATCTTTTCGCGCTGCACGCCGCGCACCTCGCCGGCGTGGATAAAATCACTGAGCAGTTCAAAGCCATTGGCCTGCAACAGGCCTTGCTGTTGATTCCAGTGTTGTCTCTTCTGTTGGCTGGTGTGCTGTGGGCGGGTTCCAGGACGATTGGCAGTGACATGGAGAAGCAGCAAAGAGCAGCCTGAATACAAAACCAGAACCACAGAGGGCACAGAGGCCCACAGAGAAAAAGATTAAATTGTCTTATTGCCTCTGTGTTTCTCTGTGTCCTCTGTGGTAAAGCTCTTTCAGCGCAGCTTGATTCCCAAATCCCTCAACTGAGTCTCACTCACCGGAGTCGGTGCATCCACCATCATGTCGATTGCCTTCGCGGTCTTGGGAAAGGGAATGACTTCACGCAAGCTGTCCTCGCCGGCCAGGATCATCACAATGCGATCGAGCCCAAGCGCGATTCCGCCGTGCGGAGGCGTGCCGTATTCCAGCGCGTCCAGGAAGAAGCCAAAGCGAGAGCGGGCTTCATCGTCGGTCATGCCCAGCGCGGTAAAGATCTGTTTCTGAATGTCCTGGCGATGGATGCGGATTGAGCCGGAACCCAACTCCGTTCCGTTCAGCACCACGTCATAAGCCAGCGCGCGCACCGAGCCGGGATCGGATTGCAGCTTGTCCATGTCCTGCTCATGCGGCGATGTAAAGGGATGGTGCGCCGCGTTCCAGCGGTTTTCCTTGTCGTCATACTCGAACATGGGGAAGTCGGTGACCCAGAGCAATTTGAAGTCGCGTGCTACGTCGCCGGTACGTTCGAAGGCCTTGTGCTTGTCCGCGTACTTGCGCCCCAGCTCCAGACGGGCTTCACCGCCGGAAGTGAATTGCGCCTTCTGGTTGGCAGCCGTGCGAGTCTTGCCCTCTGCGGCGATGCCCACCACAGGGACAACCAGATCGTCAGCACCGGCTCCGCAGAGTTCGCGGATCTTCGCGGCGACTTGTGGACGCTTCTTTTCCATCTGCACAAAGTCATAGAGCACGCCGACAAAATCCTTGTTCCGTTTGGCCAGCTCTTCAGAAAGAGCGCGC
>DASXIL010000100.1:0-1684 GCA_036497985.1 Candidatus Angelobacter sp.
ATGAAAGATCAAGTTCTTGTCTCGTAGCGTGCACCATCCGCATGCGTAACCCGTGCGGTGCTCAAGAAAGTAGATTGGCCTCTCGAATTCCGTCGTCCAGCCTGAGTTGACGATTCGTCGGCGCGTATCGTCGATAACCACCAATGAGCCCGGTGGAATAAGCGGGTACATGGACCAATCCTCGGTCCCGATCATCCCATACCGGAGGCCCTTCAAGTCAATTCGATTCAGCAGCATAAGGGGGAGCTTGCCCCACTTCTGAATCATCCGGCTCAGGAAAACGGTTTGGGTAAGATCCAAACCCGGGTCAAAAGCCAGAGGAACCTGAACCTGGCCATCCCCAACCGTTTGGAAGCTCACCGGATGCGTGCTGGGATGCGCCATTGCATGGGAGTCAGTCGGAAGGTCCGCGACGGAGATTCCGTACCAGGCAAGCACTTCAGTCAGGTCCAGGCCGTAGATCGCCGAAAGCGAGTACAGGCGATACGCGGAAGGTAAAGTACCTTTGTTTTCAATATCAGCCAGGCGGCTGAGGGCAACAATGAACTCGTCGTTCTTATGAGTTGCGGCGATCTTCCCACTTGCCTCTTCCACATCACGGAATCGCAGGTTCAAGCGCTCTCGTACGCGCTTGAGTTTCTGTCCTGCTTCCTCCATGATAGAGGTTCGGGCAATTCCGTCGGTGCGGCCAGAAGTTGCGAACGCCATGAAACCTGCCCACGGAGCAAGTTGCCCCGTCCAAGAATTATAGCGGCGACTTTAGGAGATTAGCAAGCTTTGTGTTCTGAATTCAGAACAGAATTTTTCCGACTTACCCTTTTCGGAACAAATGGTGTATTCTTCGATCCTCAACAACCCAGGGAGGGATTTTGCGCATCATTATTGGCGTCACCGGCGCGAGTGGCACAATCTACGGCTGGCGCCTGTTGGAAAAACTCCATCGTCTTGTTAGTGTCGAAACTCACCTGATCGTTTCACGCTCTGCAGAGCGCACCGCATTTCTTGAGCTGGGAAAAACCCTAGCCGATTTCAAAAAACTTGCCGACCACTGGTACCCTTTGGAGGACATCGGCTCGCGCCTCGCCAGTGGCTCCTTTCTTACAGACGCGATGATCATCGCACCATGTTCGATTCATACAATGTCTGCCATCGCCACAGGCATCAGCTCAAATCTGATGGTAAGAGCCGCTGACGTAATCTTGAAAGAGCGCCGTAAGCTCGTTCTTATGGTGCGCGAGTCCCCCTTTCATTTGGGCCATTTAAGGAATATGACGGCGCTGGCGGAGATGGGAGCGGTAATCGCCCCGCCCGTCCCTGGTTTCTATCACCAGCCAAAAACCATCGCCGATCTGGTCGAACATAGCGTGGATCGGGCATTGGATTTAGTCGGGCTGGCGCCCGCCGACAGCCGGCGCTGGGACCCGCCCGCATCCGGCAAGCAAGTCAAGAACAAGGGAAGAAAATGAAAGCTGCCTTCCAGGGAGAACCTGGAGCCTTCAGTCAGCAAGCCATACGACAGATCTTGGGCCCTAAGGCCAAGTCGCTTCCCTGCCAGCGTTTTGACCAGGTTTTCGCAGCTCTAAAAGCGTGGTCGGTGGATTGCGCGGTGGTTCCTATTGAGAACACACTGCACGGCTCCGTTTACGAAAATTATGATCTCCTGCTCAAATATGATTTTGTAATT
>DASXIL010000101.1:0-2499 GCA_036497985.1 Candidatus Angelobacter sp.
AGCTTGACCTTGTAGTTGCGAAGTTGTCGCTCAAAGGAGTTGGTAGGCTGATAGTCCGCGATGTTAAGAACACTTTCACTCTGGATGTTCAACGGCAGATCCTTGTCACAGATCGATTCGCCTGAAGCCACGATGATCGCGCGTTGAATCACATTCTCCAATTCACGGACGTTTCCAGGCCAGGAGTAGCTCTGCAGCAGCGCCATCGCGCCCGCGTCGATATTTTCGACGAGCTTTTGATAGACCTCCGAGTACTGCCTCAGGAAATGCCGGGCAATCTGCGGTATGTCCTCGACGCGTTCCTGAAGCGCGGGTGCAGTCACCTTCATCACGTTGATTCTGTAAAAGAGATCCAGCCGGAACTTCCCCTGCGCCACCAACTCGGCAAGGTCAGTGTGAGTCGCGAAGATGAGCCGTGCCCGCAACGGAATAAGTCGGCTGCTGCCGAGCCGGCTGAACTCCCGCTGCTGCAAAACGCGAAGAAGCTTTACCTGGGTAGACGGGCTCAACTCGCCGATTTCGTCGAGAAGCAGGGTGCCATCTCCCGCCTGCTCCAGATATCCCTCCCGCAAGCCGACGGTGCCTGTGAAGGCGCCTTTTTCATGGCCGAACAGTTCGGCTTCGATGAGAGTTTCAGGAATAGCTCCACAGCAGACCGCCACAAAGGGCTTGCCGGATCGGGAGCCAAGATTGTGGATGGCTCTGGCTATAAGCTCTTTGCCGGTCCCGCTCTCTCCAGTCACAAGTACGGAAGCGTTGAGATTTGCAACGCGACGGACCAGATCATAGACCTCACGCATCTGAGGGCTTGAACCGATCATTTGATCGCAATAACTCGCCTCTTCATATGGCTGATCCGCGGTGTGTGGCTCCCGTTGACGCGAGCCCTCATACGCCCGATGAAGAAGGGCTGTCAAATCCCTGATTGAAGGAGGTTTACGGCAATAGCTATGGGCGCCCAGGCGAACAAGTTCCGCGGCTGTCGTGCGAAGGGTGTCGTCGGCCATCACAACGGACGAGATGCTTGATCTGACGATCCGTTTGCAGCTTGCGATTCGCTGCTGAAGTGATTGGTGATTGGAGTCCAGATCCAGAATTACAACGTCGCAGCCGGCCGTGGCGAGCATGCGGTTGATACCCTCTTCAGTCGTTTCGAGAAATACCTGGAATTCTTTTCCTAATACCGAGGAGAGAATTTGCTGCAATTTGCCGTCTTCTGAATACAAGGCTATCCGAATCATTGGGCTATTTCCTCAATGCATGACGCAAACGTTCAACAGGGACCGTTCCAACATTGGGGAGAAGTCGGAATAATCACTTACTCGGCAAATTTTCCTTATGGGCTTAACTGTGGAAAACCGGCCTGCTGTGATTCGGTTTAGTACTACCAAGAAGGTTTATAAATGTCCACGAAATTCTAGTCACTTCCCTGAATGGCGCGCCTATCAACTATTTAGTAACCTGCAACCATTTGCAGATGGTTACTTATTGGCCATGCGACTTCAAAATGGCCCTCCAATTGCTTGATTTCAAACATGATCTACCGGCAAAAGGTGTTCCTCGCGCTGTTGACAAGCGCGGTTGCCATCTCAAGGTTCACATTTCGCAGCCATTATCTCTACGACCTTGACAGCGTAAATTTCGCGTTGGCGATCCAGCACTTTAGTCCCCGCGTTCACCAGCCGCACCCGCCCGGCTACTTCCTGTACATTTGCCTGGGTCGGATGCTGAATATCATCTGTCACGACGCCAACCTTGCGTTCGTCATCTTGAGCATCTTGGCCAGTTGTGGAGCGGCCATTGTCATCTACAAGATGACCTTGGATTGGTATGGACCAACGGCAGCCAGGTTTGCCGGTGTTTTGTTTCTCTTCTCGCCACTTTCCTGGTTTCATGGAATTGTGGCGTTGACATATATCGTCGAGGCCTTCTTTTCGGGGCTCCTAGGGTTTCTTTGCTGGCGCATCTACTCCGGTAAGTCCCGCTACATCGTGCCTGCCGCAATCGTCCTGGGAGTATCCGCCGGGGTGAGGCCGTCGTCCCTCCTATTTCTTTGCCCCCTCTTTTTGTTTTCAATTTGGAAGGCTGCCGGGAAAGACCAGGCGCTCGGCGTGGCGGCACTCGTTATGACCATCACGGCCTGGTTCGTGCCGATGATTTCCGCAAGCGGTGGCCTCCACGCTTATTTCGACGCATTGGTCTCGCTTTGGCAGATGGTTCCATCAAAGGGAACTGTGATCAACTCATCGCCTGCAAACTCGGTCGCACGTGCATTTACCATCCTATTCATCTACTGCCTCACCTTTGGAACTGCTTCTGTTGCACCACTAAGAGCGCTCTCGAATCATCTCCCCGCCGATCCTCGAAAGAAGCGATTCACCCTGGTTTGGATTGGGCCAGGGCTCTCCTTTTTCACCTTTGGCTATCTCAAATTCGTCAACAGTGGATACCTGTTGCTGCTTTGCGCTCCCGCCTGCATGTGGCTCGGTCTCTGGGTCG
>DASXIL010000102.1:0-5030 GCA_036497985.1 Candidatus Angelobacter sp.
TCTTCGTGCATGGAAAGGGTGCCGCGATAGATCAGGAGAATGATCAGCACAACTGTCAAACCGGCCCAAAGAATGAGGAGAGGCGTCATCATGGAACACCACCTTGGATTTTGGCCGATTCCGCTTACAGAGAGGCCGCAACCGCGGGTCGCGGCAAGGGTGTAGGTGGAACCTTACCGGAATTATAAGCCTGCCCGAGGTGGCAAAATCCAGTATTTTCGTGAGTTGCTGGTTGGCGAACCGCCAAGTGAATGGTAGAGCACGGCGGTTTGAATGGCGAAAGAAGCCGAGTGGGCAGAAAATTGTGCGACCGATAAACCGTTTGATTCATCTAACTTGCAACAAGCCCAATAGAATCAGCAGCAAAACGGGTGTATAATAAGATCGAAATCAGGCTAGGCCAACTTCAAGGAGATACAGACGATGGCTACCACCATGACCCCAAACGTAGAAACCACGCCCAAATTGCCGGTTAATTTGACCCCCACGGCAGTGACCAAGGTCAAGGAGATCATGGGCCAGCAGAACCCGGTGCCGGAAGGTTTGCGTATCGGCGTGGTTGGCGGCGGCTGCTCCGGCTTCTCCTATTCCATGTCATTTGAGAACGCCCCGGGCGTCATGGATAAGGTTTATACCTTTGACGATTTGAAAGTTTACGTGGATGCGACCTCGGCCATGTATCTGAATGGCTGCGTCGTGGATTTCGTTGAAACCCTGGAAGCCTCGGGCTTCAAGTTTGAGAATCCGAATGTGAAGAGCACTTGTGGGTGCGGCTCTTCCTTCAACGTGTAACGAATTTTTTTTCGGAATTCAAAGCCTCGTCGGAAGACGGGGCTTTTGCTTTTAGTTAGGTACCTGCGGCGGTGGCGTCGGCTGGGCGGGTTGGGTCCCCGTCGGCGTGGGCTGTCCTGATGCGTCTGGAGGATTCTGAGCGCCTGGCGCGCCCGTAGATCCGGGGGTACCGCTAGCTCCTGGGGTCCCCGTAGCACTTGGAGTCCCGGAGGATCCCGTGGCGCTGCCTGCGCCGCCGCGGGGTGCAGCAACCGTTACGCCAGTCCCGCCGCTCTGCTCCAGGCGCAGGTCATAAACGAAGAACCATTCGTCGTAGTGGTCTTTGTCGTTAAATTCCTTGATCGATTGGCCCTTATTGACGCTGGCAACGCCCATGATCTGGCCGCCGCCAACGGTCTGGCCATTTCCAATTCCTGTGGTCGTCAATGAGCCGAGATTGTTACCCTGCTGAGGTTGTGGCTGGCTGCCGGGTCCGTTTAGAGTCTGGGCAATGCCTTGAGGCGGAGGCGTGCCGATACCCGGCTGATTTGTGTTTGGCCCTCCTGTTCCACCGCTCAACCCTGGATTCTGTCCCCTGCCGCCGGAAAGTCCCGGATTGGGCGCGGGAATCTTGATCTCAGCTTCACCCACATGCACCATTTTCCAGTCTGAGTCACCGGTCATGGGGTCTACATATTTCTTACGCAGGAACCGGATGTGGTTGGTGTTCTCCAGTTGTTCAACAGAAACTGGATAGCGGCCGCCGTTCTTGTGAACAAATCGCTTTACCGCGGTAGCGTAGTCTTTTCCCCGATGTACCAATTCTTCTTCTTTTTCGCGCTTGATCTGCTGGCCGATGCGCGGCGCCTCCACGGCGAGCGCTACAAGAATCAGCGTCATCGCATGCATCAACGCCAACAGCACATAGCCGGATTGGCTGGAACGGGGCCGAACTGATTTCATAAAATGCATCGTAACCTTCACGCAGACTACTTGGCAGTTAACTGGATCGTCTGCCGATTGCTGTTGAGCACGTCTTCAATAATCACGCTGGTGTTATTGATCTGGATCACCTTGTATTTTCTTTCCACGATGTCACCCTGCCGGGCGACGAATATTTCACCTTCATCGTCAAGAAAGATCCTCTTTGGCTCTGTGGGCTTGCTGGCAAAGCCGTAAAACTTGAGCGGGATCGGCGGCGGAAGCGGCGTTGGAGTCGGTGTAGGCGGCATCTCGACGGTATAAGGTCCTCTGACGCTCGCAATCGTCTTGTCGAGCGGTTTCAATTCTTCCATCCGAAAAATATTTCTTCCGCCGGCTTCGTACTTTACATTCTGGCTGGCGGCCAGCTCGGAGACGTGCAGCCTGGGATCGAGTGTGTTGTCGGCGATCTGTGCCGTGCCGGACTTCTTGGAAGACTGCGCTACCTGGGTGGAAGTTGCTGGCGCGGGAGAAGCGGCGGAGCTGGTGCCGAAGTCGACAAAGTTGTAAATGCCAACCAGCAGCAGGATCGCCAGCAATACGATCATGAATCCCAACTGCTTTTTATTTTCCGCGCCTATCTTCACTTTAAGGTCCTTCTCCTCTATGAATGCTTGCCGCCGCGCAGCTTGCTAGCTTTCCTTCAGGAATGTCTCAAATTTTATTTGCAGTGACACCACACCGCTTTCCACGCTGGTAAGGGCAATCTGATTGATGATAAACACTAACTTGTCCTGCTCCATGGCATTGATAAATTTCGCAACTTTGGAGTACTCGCCGGTCACAGTGGTGTCGACGCCGATGCGCTGTACGTCAGGCAACTCGACCTTGTCTTTGTCGTTGGTGCTATGTTCCTGGTTATAGCGGATTCCGCCTTTGGCGGTTACGCCGGCATCCTTCATTAACTTTTCCAAGTGCTGGGAAATCTCAGAAAACTGGCTTGGCACTTTTTGCTCATAGAACTTCTTCACGTCCACACGGGTTTGGGACAGCTTCTTGTCAATGCCAATCAACGGCGTTACTTCACTGGTGAGCGCCTTCTTTTGTTGACGCAAACTTTCTTCTTGGGCTGCCCGGGCCGAAGGACTTGATCCCGGCAGCAGCAGGTAGATGATCAGCAATAAGTTCACAGCGCCAAGGACCGAGAGGACCAGCGTAAACTGCTTTTTCATTTTCGCCAGATTATTCATTACAAGCCCTCGCGGTTGGCGGTACGTCCCTGCATGGGTGCTGTGGGAGTGTAGTAAGTCACGATTTCGAACTTGTAAAGCGGGATGTCGGCTTTCCCCTGTGTCTGCATGAGTTCATTGCTGATTTGCGGACTGCGAAACCGGCTAGACTTCTCCATTTTCTTCTGCAGTTCAAGTCCATTTTCGTGCGTATCGCCCATCACCACCAGAGTGAGCTTAAGGCGGTTGTCTTTGGTTATTTCCGGCACTACCGAACTTAAGAAGGCGCGGGCCGGCATGATCCGCTGAAGATCGTTGAACAACTGCGTCCAGGAAAGCTGGCGGCGGTTGATTTGCTTGTTCCAGTAGTTCTTTTGCGCGGTGACGTCGTGATTTTCCGGAAGGTTGGAGATTGCTTCCGCTTCAGCCCGCTGTTTTTGCAAGTCGGCAATTTCAGCCTGCAATTGCTCGATCCGTTTGCCGGAGTCAGAAGAATTGGAAAAATTTCTCCAGGCCAGACCGATAAGCACCAGCATGAGCAGCGCGGAAACAGCGATTGCTATGCTCCAGCGCACGTAAAACTGGCGCACATCCTCATACTTCTGTGAAGCGAGATTGATAGTAAGGCGCATTATCCCAGCAAAGCCCCCGCGATTCCCGCCATGGTGGTGGGCGAAACATGTTCACCGCTCAGGTTCTGCTCGGCGCCAAGTTCCGGAGCCAGTTCTTGCACCTGCGCCCCGGTCTGCTGGTGGAGCAGGGGACCAAGTTCTTCCAGCGGAGCGGCGCCACCCACGTAAATCTTTTCAATATGCGCGGCAAAGGTGTCTTCAAAAAAGACGATCGAGGGCAACACGGCTTCAGAGAGGTCCGTAGCGGAAAAAATGCCGCCATGCGGATTATCGAGAGTTCGCACCAGCCGCAGCTCTTGATGTTCGACTGCCGTAATGGTGATGTTCATGGGATCGACTTTCAGTAACAGCGTTGGCCGCTCGCCATCCACCAACCCGAGCGCTGCCAATGACGATGGCAGGACTACACCCGGTTCATATCCAATATCGCGGAAGGCTTTTTCGTACTCTTCAATGATCTCGCGCGGGGCCACCGCCGCCGCTACCCTCACAGTCCCATTGGAGCGTGTGATGTCATAAGAAAGCGTCGCCTGGTCCACATCGAATGGAAGAGATTTCTTCAGACGAAAACGAAGGACCGGCTCGATTTCCTCACGCTTGGTCGGGAGGGACTCAAAATCGAGGAGCATCATGCGAATCGCCACATCCGGCAACACAACGATTACGTCTTTGGATTTTCCGGCTACAGCGCCCAGTGCGCCGCTCAACGCGGCGCGCAACGCCTCAGGGTTCAGGATGTTGGGAAGAGTCAATCCGGGCGCAATGGTGCCCTCATTGAACCGCCGCGAAGTAAAGACCTCCAGCCGCGGTGTTTTATCGGCGGCGCGGGCGGCGATCACTCCTTCCGAGGTGATTTCACACGCCAGCCGTGGCCGTACCGTTTTTTGTTGCAAACCTGCCATTTTTTATCTCGTAGTCTCGATGAATGTGACTTTGTTGATTTCCTTCATGGTAGTCACGCCGGCTTTAACGCGGGCCAGCGCTGAATCGCGCAGAAACTTCATTCCTTCTTCGTGTGCGGCCTTGCGAATTTCTGATGATGGCCGCTTTTCCAGGATCAGCTCGCGGATGCGGTCAGAGAGATCCAGCAGTTCATGGATTGCTGTTCGCCCGTGATAACCAGTGCCGCCGCATTCGATGCAGCCCGGCCCATCATAGAACGGCACGTTGCGCCACTCTGCCGGGGCCAGGCCGAAATTTTCCAGCTCTTGATCCGAATATTTCACCGACGTTTTGCAGTGAGTGCAGATCATTCGCACCAGCCGCTGCGCCAGCACGCAGTTGAGAGCCGAAACAAAGTTATATGGCTCCACTCCCATATTCAGAAAGCGGCCCAGCACGTCGACAACGTTATTGGCGTGAACGGTGGTAAACACCAGATGGCCGGTAAGCGCTGATTGGATCGCGATCTGCGCGGTCTCCGTATCGCGGATTTCGCCCACCATGATTTTATCTGGGTCATGGCGCAGGATGGAAC
>DASXIL010000103.1:0-9254 GCA_036497985.1 Candidatus Angelobacter sp.
GCCCATCGCTTCGTACACCGCATCCACGAATGGGGGCAATCGCCGAAAAGACTTTTCCCTGATCCGCCGTTCGCGACCTGGCAACTTGACTGCCCATAATTCGACGTCTTCAGGTATCCATGCAGGCTGCCACTCATTAAATATGTCCGCAGATATTTGGTTTAGCATTCGCCGTGTCAGTTCCGAATTCCAAAAATCAGACCTGTGGGTTTCCAGCTTCGAACCCACATCGTCATATAAGTTACCTTTATCTAAACTTAAGTATAATGTCGTTTCCAAAATGGAACATTAAAACCAAAATGGAACATGGCAGCTGGATAATATTAAACGAATCCGAGTAACATCCGTTCACAAGCGGGTGGTTCTGTGTTATATAACCATAATATCGATAGCGTGAAGACCTTTAATCCAGCATACTATGGTGTTATTGAGCTTAGGTAAGCTTCTTTGGCCTGCTGATAGTATCTGCTCGTCGGTGCGCCGCTACGCCCATTCCGCAGGTGAAGCTCGATCCCCTATCTCGATCCTCCATCAGGATGCAGAGGAGATTTGGCGGACCTGATCAACAGCGAGGACGCAATTATGTCATTTGATGATGCCAAATGGGTTTGGATGAACGGTGAATTTCTCCTCTGGAAGGACGCGACCATTCACGTGTCAGCACATGCGCTGCACTATGGAAGTGGGGTATTCGAAGGTGTTCGCTGTTATGACACGCCAGAGGGGCCAGGTTTGTTCCGCGGCAATGATCATCTGGAGCGCTTTTTCTATTCGGCCCGGACCCACGGAATGGAGATTCCATACCAACCGGAAGCGCTTGCGGAGGCAATGGCCGAACTCATTCGTCGAAATGGCTTCACCAATTGTTATGTCCGGCCCATCTGTTTCCGCGGAAGCCGGGAACTGACCGTAACCCCCAAAAGATGCCCTGTAGAAGTGGCGATTTTAGCGTGGCCCTGGGAGCCATTACACGGGAACGACTCAGTCCATCGAGGCATACGGGTATGCATTTCCCGCTGGAAGAAATTTCATTCCGACATGATGCCCACCACGGCCAAAGCGAGCGGTCAATATGTGAATTCCATCCTGGCCTTGAGAGACGCGACGGAACGGGGCTACGACGAGGCACTACTTTTGGACGTGGACGGTTATCTCGCTGAGGCCGCGTCAGAAAATCTATTCGTTGTCCGGAACGGCGAGCTGCAAACCAATGACGAACGGCATTCGATCCTGCTCGGAATCACGCGTGATTCCGTCATTCAAATTGCTCGCAACCTTGGTTATCCGGTCCGCATAGGTGCGCTGACTGTTGAGGACCTCAAGGTCTCAGACGAAGCGTTTTTGACCGGCACCGCGGCTGAGATTGTTCCGGTCTGTCAAGTGGATGATACGCGGGTTGGGGATGGCCAGTGCGGACCTGTCACCAGGCACATTCAAGAGCAGTTTAAAGATATTGTCTCGGGCCATAACGCGAGTTACCGGAAGTGGCTGCAACTAGTTGCAAGAACAATTGATGTTCCAGCATGAGCACCGTCAGGCAGCCTTGTGGAAGCACTTAGGATGTTGAGCTGAGCGACGCGCCTTTGGTCTCGCGCCATCGTCCCAGTTCGATGTCCTTTTCCGTTCGGTTGCTTCTGCCGCCGACGCAAACGCTCTGGGAATCATTCTGAGTGGAATGGGAAATGATGGCGCATCCCGGAATGCTTGATATGAAGTACGCTTGGAGCAACACCATAGCCCAGGATGAAAGAGCTGTGTTGTTCCTGGCATGCCCAAAGAAGCTATTTCTGCCGGAGCTGTTGACACCATTGCGCCACTGGCCTGCATACCAAACCTAATTATGGCCTGGGCGAGCCCTGGTCGCCTGAAAACAATAAATAATGGAGAATCACACCATTAAAAAAGCCTTGCTTCCCGGATACGGAGGTCATCGCACAGCGGCTTGATCTTGGATCACATCCGCGGTGTGCGCTAAGCGTAGGGTTACAGATTTTCCAGTCTAATTTCCTCGTCCAATAAAAAAATTTCGTGAAAAATAGTTTTTCCTTTTGAAGAACGAACTCTTCAGTGTTAAAAAACTCTCAACTTTTCAGAGTTTCTGGTTTTGTTTTTTTTGAAGTGTCGCCCGGACGCTTCATGGAGAAGGGTATCCCCCCAAAAATTGAGCGTTGTTGCTGTGGTTGCCCACAATCGAAACGCCATTCATGACACCTGAAATAAAGTAGATTGCGCTACTGACGGTCGCTTTATGCCTACTAATACGTTAGGAACACAGCCTTTGGCAGCGTATCTAAATCCGGACTGCCCCCGATGTGAAATTCGTTCCTCAAATGTTCGATTTACGAATTTCTGCCCGTTGTCACCTCAAAGTCACCAGTATCTCAATCACGCCCTTCGCTCCGGATGATGGTTGCAAAGCCTTGCCGATAATCGCGCCGGGAAGCATGGTCCTGTCAGAACCGCGCATTGCATATCCAGGCGTGGAAGATGTTACGAGCAGATCACCGCGAGCAATGGGCCCATTTTCATTCGTGACTTTGCAGGGCACGATGCCCACGATTGCCACGGGTATTTCAGTGGCAAGCCTTGGGTCTTCGGACGTATGCGGAGTCGCTGTAACGCCCGGCTTGGTTGAATATATTCCGGCCACAAGTGTTGAGTAAGGAGCTTTGGCCAGGGTGAACTGGCGATCGGAGTTCGTATCGATTACCAGCACATCGCCAGGGTCATAATTGTCTTTCCTGCCGGCAATGCTGACGGATTCCGCAAAATCTGCTCCCCCGGTCTGGGTCCCGCCATCGAAAAACCCTTTTCCTGAGCTATCGATCCTGGCCTTGGTGAATTGCTGGTAAATTCCTGGCGCGTCAGCGGCGTTGCGGGGGCCAAACTGGAACCTGAAATTGTCCAGAGCGTCCCGGACCGTAAACAGCATGTCACCATGGCTGGCGCCACCGAAAGTCTGCGATGTCAACGAGACGAAGCTCTGGGACCGGTCGATCGTGTTATCGCTGTTCATGGCGTCATGAGCTATGGTCAAGATGCCTCCAAGGTCGTGCTCGTCCCCTACCCAAAGGTGTGCTCCTATTGAGGAGCCAGCTTGTGCATGGACGGAAAACTCCGCGCTGGCAACCTCAACAACGCCAGGATAGGAGATGCCCAGACCAAATTTGTAGGGCGCAATGATGAAATCCTTGCTTGGCGTCGAAGATGCTGGGTGTGCATCATCAATCGTCACAGCATCCGGCACGCAGAAATAATTCGTCTGGTCTAAAAGTGATTGCTGGCTGGTGCTGGTCTTATCGCAATATGCCCTGGTGAGACGGAAATGCATCTGAGAACCGGCTTGGGTAAACGCGGAAGCATGTCCTATGTCTTGATCCTCTCTTGCCACCGTTGCTGCACCAAATTGAATAGCGGCTTCCGAATCAGCATTGAGGGCCAATTGCTTGCTGACCAGACTTTGCAGCCCATTTACATTTTGAGGCAGGCCGACGCGCGCGAAATCTGAGGCATGCATGCCCTCAAGTGTGCTGGCGTTCACGTTGGAAAGCAGCGATCCATCTCCACTGAAAACAATTGACTTCTGAAAATCAGAAGCAGAAAGGCCGCCAAGTAAAGCTGCATTTACGTTGGTTAGTTTTGATCCATCTCCGATGAACGCAGATGAAGTGACGCCGCCTTGCGCGTCCACGTGGAATTTTTCCGCGCCCGCGCTTCTGCCGCTAAGGATGTTCCCTCCACCCAAAGAATCAAATACGCCGGCTGTACCATCAGGACTGTTGCTCTCACCGCGAACGCCCGTGGTTGCTCCGTTGGTGGAACGGTTTACGCCCAGAATGCCGATTCCGCCATCACTGGCAGAAATGCCCCGTACACCAAATGTTGTACCTGTATTTTGCGTAGCTTCTCCCACCACGCCGGTCCCCTGATCACCCGCCGACATACCCCACACTCCGCTTCCAGACCCGGTAGAAGCTTGAGATTCCGCACGAATCCCCGCTCCTTCAGGAGCGCGGCTAATTGACAAAATGGTGTTTTGTGCTGTGCTGGTCGACGTGGTTTCAGCAAAAATCGCGTTGTTTGTCTGGGCAGTAATGTGCGCTGCAATTCCGGAACCATCCTGTTGTACGGTGAATGCTTCAGCGGCGCTGTTTGCGATGATCTCGTGCGACACAATTGTGACGGGTAAGCCGGAGCCAGAATCTAGTGGCAAGGTCGGCAGCGAAAGGGGGAATGTGGTCCCAATTACCAATCCTGACGAGCCAGGTTGCTGGGCAGTGCTCTTTTGTTGCACCAACTGGGAGTTCGAACTTCCAATCGCTTTTGCAGCAACTGGCACGCTGCCGGTTAGAGCTTTGCCGTCATACAATGCCCTGACCACAAGCGTTCTTTGCTCATTGTCTTCACTGGCAACCCGCACGCCAAGCCATCGCGGTTCGGTCGCATCGAAGACGAAAGAAGGCAAGCCGCTGGAACCCGAGGCGCCTAGAAATATGGTGTAGCGGCCATCCTGATCCGGCTGGACATTTTGAGTTTCTTGCCAGAGTGGGTTTGTTGAATCGCTACTCCCATAAACGGAAAAAATGACAGATACAGCAGTCGATGATGGCAGCCCCTTCAAAACACCGTCGTACCGAATAATGCGCGAATTAGCGAGAGAATCCATGCCAGTTGGAGGCAGTTGGAAAATTGCATTGGCCGTTGTTTGGGGTGTGTTGCCCGCATGGGTTGCCGTTGACTGTGCGAACAGCTGCGCTGAATACCCGCATGCGAAGCACACGAATGTTAACAAAAAATGTTTTGCAGGCATTTCCTGCTTTCCTCACCTGGAACTCGAATTAACCTGGGGTAACTTGTAACTTGCAGATTCTGGGCAAACTTGAATTGAGGTTAAATGCAATCTATTAACCCAGACTAGCCACGAAACACCTTAGAAATTGTCAAGAATTGTTCAGCAGATGGGAAACAAACGTTACCTTGGTAATCGAAGCACGTTAGCGGGAGCAAATTCATTGTGTTCTTTACGCGGCGGAGTCAAAGGTGGATTACGAATAAGCGGGAAGATCTGCTGTGGTGAAGGCGTTTCACGCTGCACCGTCACCAATTTCAACAACACTATGCTTGTCGTGTATCGCTGCGTCTTTGATCCAGAAAAAGAACTCGCAACGATTTGGTGCGAAAGGGGGGACTCGAACCCCCACGCCTTGCGGCGCCAGATCCTAAGTCTGGTGCGTCTGCCAATTCCGCCACTTTCGCACGCTTTGCGATCAAGAGTTTACACCACATCTTTTCTCTGCATAGTGTGCGCTGTGGGGGATTTTGTGGGGACTCCCTGTTGATTGCAAACAATCCTTCTTTTATGTTGAGATACAGCGGTTAACAGCGGAGATGACAGTAGCATCTGCAATTACGTTGAACACCATCGTTCGCGAAACATCGCGATTTCACCACTAATCGGGATTGCGCGTGTAAACGCCTGTTTTCGTCAGCAACGGTCTGGTGGATTAGACTACCTCCAATATGATTCCGGTAGGCTACATGGCAAAGCGCGTGCGCACGAAACCAGACTGGCTCCCAGCACCCCACGTCATTGACATCTACTCCGTAAGCAACTGCCAGTCGGAAGATTTCGCTGATTACATTCCTTACTGGAAGCACAATGGCTACTGGTTGTTTGATTCACCCGACATCATAAAGAGCGTCGCAACGGAACACTCGATTCAGCTTGAGGGAACGACGCTGTTTTACTATGAAGTGTATGAGTTGGAATTTGACAGCGAACACTGGCACCCGTTTTCGCCGGAACCGTCATTTCAAACCAATGTAGTTGCCCCGTCCAAAAAGCAACTCGAAGGTTTCGACGTAGTCAATTTCACCGCCAGAACCTCGCCAGAATGTTCCGGCCTTTCGTGTAGTAGTTTGGCTAGAGAGCTTCCTACAAATGCCCACTGTCTTTTTACTTCGTTCAATGAGGCCAAAGCGAATGTAGGGCAGGGCGCATTCAATGAATCCGAGCCGGGTCCGTACAGAATATTTGCAGTGTATTCGGTAGACTGGTCATTAAGGTCGTAACTGTTGAGAAATCGCAATTTCGCTCACTAGCGGCCTTACTGTGGGGGAAAACGTGGGCAAAATGGTTAAGAGCCGCGAAGTCTGGTGCGTCTGCCAATTCCGCCACTTTCGCACTTCTAGAATCAACTAAATAGCTCCTGTTGCAATTCTCGCCATTCCGACTGTAGCAAAAAGTGGACATATCCGTGTGTTGTGATCACGGATGCGTGTCCTGCGATTGCTTGTATTGTAAATGCGTCCGCCCCGGCCGCGCCAAGGTCTGTTAAGGCCGTGTGCCGGGTTGAATGGACGACCGCTTCCCGGGGCAGCCCTGATGTCAAGGAGAGGCAACGCCTGGCCTACTTTGACTTGCCCCCGCCATATGCGCTCAAAGGTGTGGTCAGCATTTCAGCAGCCACAGGAGCCATGTTCAGCTCTCGTTCGCAGGGATCCGACCCCTGCAGAAGGCCCAGTCTCATGGCGTGATCCATCCAACCCGAAAAGCGGCTGCGATTCCGTCATCTGCCAAATCTGACAGGCGGAAGATGAGAGGTTGAACATTATTGTGATAGGAGGCAGTCTGGCTTTATCGATCCAATACCTTTGGATAGCTCCTGCCGCACTCTGGCGCCTGGAGAAATTCAAGGGACGGCAATCGCGCCCTTAAGGAGTTTGCAAAGGATGAACTTCCTTGAGGGGGCATACAAGGGACCACATGCAACCTGAACAGCAAACAAATCGATCTGTCATTGCTCGCGACCGTTATGACGCAGTTCTTTTCGATATGGATGGCGTGATTACCGATACCGCAAGTATTCATTCCACCTGTTGGAAAACGATGTTTGATGAGTTCCTGTGGAAGCGAGCGATTCAAAATGCCGAGCCATTCAGAAGCTTTGATATTGGCACGGACTACATACTCTACGTGGATGGAAAACCACGGTATCGGGGCGTTGGGGATTTCCTGGAATCCCGCGGGATCATCTTGCCGGAGGGAACATCTGAGGATCCTCCATCAGCCGAGACGGTCTACGGCCTCGGCAACCGAAAAAACGAACTGGTCCAAGCCCGCCTCGCCGCGGATGGTGTCGAAGCTTATCCAGGTACAGTCGCGTTCATCCTCTACCTGCGGCGGCTTGGCATTAAAACAGCGGTTGTGACCTCAAGCGAGAATTCTCAAACGGTCCTAAAGGCGGCAAGAGTCGAAGATCTTTTTGAAGCGTGCGTTGATGGCGAAGTTCTCGTCGCCCAGAACCTTGCCGGCAAGCCGGCGCCCGACTCTTTTTTGAAGGCTGCAGAGATGCTTCACGTGTTACCTGAACGAGCGGTGGTTGTTGAAGACGCGATCTCAGGCGTGAGAGCCGGTGCACAAGGCGGATTTGGACTTGTTATCGGCGTGGCGAGGAAGGATAACGCAGAGGAGTTGAAGGCCCAGGGTGCTGACGTGGTGGTCAAGGACCTGGCCGAACTCCTCACTGGATTTCCGGCTGAGCCGCTGGAACAAGCGGCGTGAACAAGGAGAATTATTTATGCTCCACCATGAACGACTGAAACCGCCAACCCAGGACTATCCCCCCAACGAGTGGAGCATCCTCGAGACGAACTTTCGACGGGAATTTATGGCGCAGATGGAAACGGTCCTTGCCTTGGGAAACGGCTACCTTGGCATGCGCGGAAGCCCGGAAGAAGGAAGCCCATGTGTCCAGCACGGCACGTTCGTGAACGGATTTTATGAATCGTGGCCGATCGTCTATGGCGAAGAAGCTTTTGGCTTCGCCCGGACGGGGCAGACAATGCTGAACGTGTTGGATAGCAAAATCATCAAGCTGTTTGTGGATGACGAGCCCTTTGGACTCGACAGCGCCAATGTGCGCGATTACAGCCGTCAGCTGAACATGAAGTCCGGCACGCTCGATCGAGAGCTGATTTGGGAGACGTCGTCAGGCAAGCTAGTGCGAATCAAGTCACGACGCCTCATTTCTTTTCAACAACGCCACGTAGCGGCCATCGCGTATGAAGTAACGGTTTTGAATGCCACAGCGGCAGTGGTGATTGCCTCCGCGACACTCCAACACCAAAATGGAGAACAAAAGGCTGAAGATGACCCGCGCCAGGCGAAGTTTTCCGCAAAGCTACTCCAGCCTCGGGCCAGCCATGCCAAGGACTCTCGCATCGTCCTCGTCCTCGGCACAGAGCGGAGCCAGATGATCCTGGCGTGTGGGATAGATCACGAACTTGTAACCGATTGTCCGTATTCCTCGAAAACTGCTCATACCGGAAATTCCGGCGAAGTCGTTTTTACAGTTGAGGCTGGACCGGGATGTCCCATGCGCCTTACCAAGTACATGGCATATCACACTTCCAAGACTGCTAAGCAACATGAGATCAACCGCCGCGCGGAATGGACGCTGGACCGAGTTGCCATGAAGGGGTTCGCCAACCTGTTGGCTGAACAAGAGCAGTATATGGACCAGTTCTGGCAAAGGAGCGACGTGCGGGTGAGTCAGGTCAAAGGAGAAAGGGTGAGACTATCGACGGTCGAAATGCAACAAGCCATCCGCATGAATCTGTTTCACATCCTCCAGGCCTCAGCCAGGGCAGAAAACAGCGGTATCGCCGCAAAGGGACTGACAGGCAATGCCTACGAAGGGCATTATTTCTGGGACACGGAAATTTACGTGTTTCCTTTTCTGATTTATACATCACCCCTTACGGCCAAAAACCTTCTGCGCTTCCGTTACGGGATGCTCGATCAGGCGCGTGCGCGTGCACGTGAGTTGAGCCACCGGGGAGCGCTTTTTCCATGGCGTACCATCGCCGGAGACGAAGCCTCAGCGTACTATGCCGCGGGGACGGCGCAGTACCACATCAATGCGGACATCATGCACGCCCTGCGCAAGTACGTAAACATCACTGGCGATGAAGAATTCCTCTTTCAATATGGTGCGGAAATGCTCGTGGAAACCGCACGTTTCTGGTACGACCTGGGATTCTTCTCGCCGCGGCAGAAAGGGAAATTCTGCATTAATGGCGTGACCGGACCTGATGAATACAAGACGGTCGTCAACAATAACACGTACACGAACCTGATGGCGCGGGAGAACCTGCGTTATGCAATCGAAACGGTCGAGCGCCTGCACATCCAGCAGCCGCAAGTTTTCAAAGTCATGATCCAAAAGACCGGTCTGGAGTCGTCGGAGGTT
>DASXIL010000104.1:0-5414 GCA_036497985.1 Candidatus Angelobacter sp.
CACTTGTGCATGATACAGGGCCGCTTGCTGCCACAATATTCACCAGCGGTTGCACGGTTGCCGTGCCGGATACGCTATTCGCCACAACGCCAGCCTGGGAATAAGTAAAGCTGGTGCTGGAGGGAACAGTGGCAATCGGGAACGTGCCGTTAAAGGATGGATCAGTAACGCCTGCAATCGTCACCGTTTGGCCAAAGGCAAATGCCCGGGGCGCGGTTAGAGTGATCGTTACTTTTCCGTTGGCATCGCGTGAAGCGCTGGCAATGCTGGCGAGAACTGTGTTCACCGTATCCACCACAGTAATGTTTGAGGCAGGGAAGTTCGACGTGTTTGTGACCGTGATGTTGTAGGTCAGTTGCGTCGGCGTGGAGACTACTGAAGTCGGGCCTGACATTGCAATGGATACCGTTGGCAGGTTCGCCGCCGAAGGAATCACCGCATTGGACAGGTTCGACGCACCACTGAAGCCCGCGATGTTGGTCGCTTGCACCGTGAAGGTATAACTATGTCCATTGGTCAAACCACCAACCAGCGCGCTATCCGTATTGGAGCCGAAGGCTGGCGGTGGGAGCGTCACAAAGATCGCGGTGCCAACTCCATTGTCCAACACGTTGACGGTATAGCTGGTGATCGGTGAGCCGCCATTGCTGGAGGAAACTGTCCAGGTAACGAATGCCTGTGTGTCTCCTGCAACGGCAGTCGCGCCGGTAGGTGCGCTGGGAACTCCAATACCCGGCGGCGTAATGGTATTGCTTTGCGCGGAGAACGCGCTGGTGCCGTTGCCGTTTGTCGCCGAAACTTCAAACGCGTAAGAAACGCCATTGGTTAGTCCGGGGATTACGAGCGAAGTCGGAGGATAAATCGATCCGGGCGCCGGGTTGACCACGATATCAGCAAAAGGCGCGCCGACTGAAATGAAGCTGTTCCGCACCGTGTAACTGGTCACCGGCTGCGCGACCTGCGCGGGACTCCAGCTCACGGTGGCTTGCGCATTGCCTGCCACCGCTACGACATCCAGAGGCGTTCCTGGAGCCGCTGGCCCAGCAGAGGTTTGCGTTGTCTGCCACCAGCGCGCCTGGCCAATCGTTCCTGCTGCGGCTGGATCTTCAGCGGAATAAACCACCAGATTCGCCGGATCGGTTCCGTCCACAGCCAGCGCTTTCATGCCTGCAAGTCCGGGAACAGGAGCGGGCGCGATTCCAGCCGTGTTCATGTAAGTCAGTGTAAGCGTCGAACCAGCAGGTCCGCCGGCCACATTGCCTAGCCAGGCCACCTGGCTTCCCACGCCGAAGTACAGGTTATTGCCATTGACGTTGGGATAAAACTGGTCGCCAAACATAGTAAGGGTCACGCCCACTTGCGGCAGCACCGATAGGACTGTGCCGTTCCCTGTGCTGCAAGCAGCACTCGGCGGCACCAGGCAGGTAGTGTCTGCATTCGGAATCACGAATGGAGAAACGCCATCGGCGCCCCACAGATCATGGCCCATCCAGGCCAAACCTGTGCTGAGCGCGTTGTCCGGAGTTGTGGCAACTAATTGAACGAACTGTTCGCACGAGCCAAAGCCATTTGTCGTGGCCGTGCCCGGACTGTTAAAGCGAAGAATCTCTCCGCTGGCCGCAAAACTAACCCACACGTCGCCCAAAGGACTCAACCCCAGCCCGCTGGGCTGCCCGGGATTTCCCGGCAAAGCGCAACCCGTACCGCCATACTTGGGCGTGCCGGTGGTATCGCCACCCAGATTAAATACAGAGTTGAGATCCAGTAACCCATGTCCGCCATCGGCAGCCGGATCAAAGCCGACTCGGAAGATGCCCTGAGTTGCGGCTTCATTGTCGGCAAAATAAAGAAATTTTCTTCCGGGGTCGTAAGCAAACTCGCCGCCCAGAGGAATAGCGGCTCCTGCGGCGCCGATCTTGATCGTGCACGTCAGGCCATTGATGTTCCATGGGCCTGGTGCATCCAATTCCGGGTCCATGCGGCATATGCTCGCGAAGCCGTCGCCTACCCATAGATGGCGAACCGGTTGGCCGGTAAACACGCTGATCGCTGTGCCGTTCATGATGATTCCGGCTGTCGGGCCGGTATTGAGGCTTTCCGGTCCCGGACCGGAGAGCAGAAGGGTGTTCGTTGTGGGATTGACAGGTGTTTGAGCGCTGGCTGACGTCGCGCCGAGAAGAACAATCATGAGGCAGAGCGCCATGATTTGAAGAGAGTACTGCGCACACGAGCGCTGTGCATCTTTAGTCGAGGGGGATGTCATTTTGTACCTTCCTGTTTTTATTTGTTTCTTTGTTGCATCTCTTTGCCCCCGGAAGTTTTGGCTAAGAGTAGGAAAAAAAGCCGGGCCAATCAGGCCCGGCCTGCCCAACAGTAGGGCGTGAAGTTTGATTTAGGAGAAAAAAATTCACTTCTATTCTCTGAACCCTCCTTTTGAGGTCCCGCGCGAGTAGGCGCCGACCTCAATCTTCTTCACGTAAAAGTGACACTGGTTACAAGCTCACCCGTGTCCGGGAGAAAGCTGCATTGGTGCAGAGCTCTCCTGGAAACGGCGGGCATCGGGTCATGGATCACTCGAGGGAACAAGTACTGCAATTCCCAAAATGCGCGATCCAAATGTGTTGGTGTGTGATGTTTTGTCGTAGCAGGAAGTGCTGCATTGCTTCCGATTCAGAACATTCAGGTTCTGTTGGCTCTTTGCCTCAGGTCCTGGTCCTGCTGGCTTTTTCCCTTAGCGAACAAGGGACAAGCCTCGGGTATTAGCTACGACGAAAAAAGAGATTGAAGCGAGAATTAGCGCCTGAGCGGAACAACAAGTTGCGGAGAGCCCTTATCAAGGGCGGGAACCACTGAAAAATTAACAGAAGCCAGAAGCTCAACCGAAGCCGGCTGAGCGTCTCGAACGTGATGCGCAACTGCGGTCGAACGCGGACTGGAAACCTGAATTCCCTTTTTACTGGGAACAACACCGTTGAACTCAACCGTCACAGGAGGCGTACTTTCGTCGCCGTCCGCATCGTAGGAAAAACACACCATGCTGGCCATTCCTGAAAGCAGGAGCATCATGCCAAGCACGGCGCCACGAAGATATCTGGTGAGAAGCGGGTTCATAAGCTAAACGGTCGCCAGAGCGCACTTTGGCGATGTGCAAGTCTGCTCAATTGGCATTAGAAAACCGTTAATGCAAGATTAGAATTTCTAATGATTTGGACCGCGGCTTGAAGATCGCGCTCCGCCATTATGACACTCTTGCCCTCAGCGCATCCCCGAATTCTTGACATCCCGCCTGCCTGGGGAAAATCTTTGAAAATGTTACTATTCAGTGACAAGCTTTCATCGAATCCAACCGAAAATGTTTAGCAATATTCCGAATTGGCGGCAGTATCGCGTTTCCCACAAGAGCAATTGGTATTCAATAACATTTATGGTCTTGTGTGGATTCTGTGTTGTGGCCAGCGATCCAACAGGTTTTTTCTGCCCGGCTGCGCACGCACAGGATGGTGCTGCGGGCCCTGTAATAGTTCAGTCAGGTGCGCCGGGAAAGCCGAGCAAGAGGTTGCCGGCATCCGCAACGGCAAAGCTGCCGCCACGGTCGCAAGCGGAAGCCGAGTTCATGCAAGGCATGATCATGCATCATGCGCAAGCGGTGGAGATGACGGCGCTGATTTCGTCGCATACTGAAAACAAGGATCTGCGATCACTGGGGGCGCGCATCAGCAGCTCGCAGTCGGACGAGATCAAATTTATGAAGCGGTGGCTGGCGGCGCGCGGAGAACCAATTTCCATGCCGATGCAAAAGATGAATGACATGGATATGTCAAGTGCTCCAATGGCGCTTATGCCCGGTATGCTAACGCCAGAACAGATGGAAGCGCTACGGAAGGCGAAGGGCGACGAGTTCGACCATTTATTCTTAACAGGGATGATTCAGCACCACAATGGCGCGTTGACCATGGTAAAGGACCTGTTCGACACCGCAGGCGCGGGCCAGGACGCCGAGCTGTTCAACTTTGCGACCGATGTGGACAGCGGTCAACGAGCCGAAATCAGGATTATGCAAGGGATGCTAGAGAAAAAAACTCCAGAGGAGAAACAATGAACCGAGTGCCCAGTGTTGCTTTTTGCGTGGCGATGGCTGCGATGATTTTATTTCCTGGTGTGAACCGGCTGCGGGCGCAAGAGCAAACGCCTTCGCCTACGCCAGCGGTCCAGGCGCCTTCACCCACGCCGTCTGCGCAAGAACCAGAGGAGGAAGACCGGAATCCATTCGCGCCGGAGCCCGCTCCCGCGCTACAACCCGGCATGACAGGTTCGGATACAAATGATCCGCGGGCCAAGCTGGCCCCGGGTCTCTATAACGCGGGTGAAGCGGCAATGGGACTCAAGCACCTTCAGCTAGTCAAGAAGCCTGCCGCATTTCAACTTGGGACCAATAATCCCAATGATCCAAAGGTGCAGAAGATGCTGGAGCAACTCAACTCGCCTAATCTGGCCAAGATACCGACCCCAATGCGTTTGGTCATCGCGCAGCTTGCTTTCGCAAACTCGGATCTTGCGTTTCAGGGCGACCACCTGTTTCAGGGGAATTTTTATGGCGTGAACATCTTTGACATTTCCAATCCAGCGCATTCCAAGCTGCTGACTTCGCTGGTGTGTCCTGGTGGTCAGGGTGATGTATCGGTATATAAAAACCTGCTTTTCATGTCGGTGGAGCAGCCGAATGGACGCCTGGATTGCGGCACGCAGGGTTTTCCGGCGGGACCTCCGCCGACTCCAGAACAGCAAAAAGACAAGAAGCGTCGCCCACCGGCCGCGCAAAAAGACCGTTTTCGCGGCGTGAGAATTTTCGACATTTCCGACATCAGGAACCCAAAGCAAGTCGCGGCGGTGCAGACCTGTCGCGGATCGCACACGCATACCCTGGTGGTTGATCCTAACGATAAAGACAATGTTTATATCTATGTGTCGGGCACATCCTTTGTGCGTCAACCGGAGGAGCTGGCCGGATGCTCAGGTGTTGAAGAGCCGGAAAAAGATCCGAATACAGCTCTGTTTCGCATCGATGTGATCAAGGTTCCGCTGGCTTCGCCGCAGGATGCAAAAGTAGTATCGAACCCCCGCGTATTCATGGATGCCCGGACCGGTGCGATGAACGGCCTGAATAACGGTGGCACCCATGGCAAGAAGGGTCCGGAAAAGTCGAAGGACACGAACCAATGCCATGACATCACGGTCTATTCCGCCATCGGATTGGCGGCGGGCGCGTGCTCTGGAAATGGGATTTTGCTCGACATCAAGGACCCTGTAAATCCCAAGCGTGTGGATGCGGTGAACGATCCCAACTATTCGTATTGGCATTCCGCTTCCTTTTCCAACGACGGCAGCAAAGTCGTCTTCACCGACGAGTGGGGCGG
>DASXIL010000105.1:0-3508 GCA_036497985.1 Candidatus Angelobacter sp.
CACAACGCAGGACATCATTCCGTACGCAAAGCCAGCATTGGCTCAGTGTTTGCTGCTCTTCGAGCCGGAATCACGGCAGCAACAAATGCAGCGGAAGCCAGAACAATTGTGGTGATCACCAATACCAGCGGATCGTGCGGCTTAACGCCGTATAGCTGGCTAGCCATCACGCGACCGCCAAAGATCGTGACTGGAAGACCGATGGCCAGACCAATACCGACCTGAACAAATGCGCCACGCAAAACCATTCCCAGCATGTTCATCCGATCGGCTCCCAGAGCCATGCGAATGCCGATTTCACTTGTCCGCCGTTCGACCGTGTACGACGTAACGCCGTAAAGGCCAATCGAAGCCAGAATCAGCGCCAAGATCCCGAAGAATGAGGTCAACTTGGCGATCATTGCCTGTTGCATGAAATTTGCTTTCACCTGGACAGCAAAGCTCTGAAAATCTACCACCGCCAGATCGGGATTGACCTGCGACAACACTCGGCGGATCTGTACTTCAAGCCCCGAGACTTCTCCGTGTGTTTGTATCTCGATTGCATTCAGGTAACGCGAACGGTCTTCAAACTGTTGGTAACGCGGATCGGGGTTATGGGCGCTCTGGCCTTCGGCCAGGAAATACATCGCGCGCATCTTGCTCGCCGCTCCCCAATAATTCGTGTCCTCGGTCACTCCCACGATTTCAAACGCACCGGGATGTTTCAAGTCGTCACTGAAATGCTTACCAATGGCCTGGCCATCCTTGAAATACTTTTTCTCGAAGAAGCGATTTACCAGGGCCACGGGGCGCGTCGTCGGAGTGTCCTGCTCATTGATGGCGCGGCCTTCCACAATCTTGGTGCCGATGGTGTCGAAATACCCAGGACTTACCCGTAGCCAGGATGCGCCATGGTCAGGCGTCCCAGGCGCCGGCGGCGGGTCTCCTTCGATATATACGCCTTCGCCCCAGTTGTCGCCTTCCATTGGGCTATAAAGCGAAAAGCTGACTTGCTGGACGCCAGGAATTGCGCTGATATTCTCTTTGAGCTGCCTGTAGAGTGGTTCCAGTCTTTCAGCTTTGTACCCCGCCATCTGCGGATCAATGTGCAAAATGTAGCGATTGGTAGTATCAAAGCCGAAGTTGCGATGTTGCATGTTATTCAAGCTTCGGGTCAACAATCCGGCGGCGCATAGCAGCACGAGTGACAGCGCAGCCTGCACGATCACCAGCGATTTTTGTCCCAGCGTCCCTTTGCGTCCTGTGGAGCGCCCGGCGCCCCGCAAAGCTTCAGCGGGATTCGCGCTGGCGGTCATCCATGCGGGCGCCATTCCAAAGAGAAGGCCAGTCAAAACTGATGTTGCGAATGCAAACACCAGGACGGGCAGCGAAGGCGTAGCCTGGATCGGCACGTAGTCATTTCCAAAGGCCAGCCGCAAAATCATGCTTGTGCCGGCAAAAGCAATTGCAATTCCGGCCAAACCACCCATCATTGCCAGTACAACGCTTTCCGTCAGTGCCTGGCGCACCAGCGTGCTGCGCGGGGCTCCCAAAGCGGAGCGAACGGTGATCTGCTGTTTGCGCGCGGTTGCACGGACGAGCATCAGATTGGCCAGATTGGCGCAGGCAATCAAGAGCACAAAAGCGGAAATCCACATCAGCAGGTGCAGCCCATCCTGATATTCGTCGCGCATCCTCTGCACGCCGCCTCCACCAGGAGAAAAGTGCAGCGTCTGCTTGGCGATAAGAGGCTTGGCGCGGTCCTCAACCTTGCTTTCTGGACTCATCAAAAACTGGCGCAGCTCTACTTGCATCTGCGCTTCCATGGCTTTAGTGTCCACGCCGGTGTTGGTGCGTCCAATCAGATCGAGCCAGTCCAATGCGGCATCATTCAGGATTGCGTTGGCTGGTTCAACCACCGGCTCTGAATTGAGCGGAAGCCAGAACGAAGGTGGATTGCTCTGCACGCGGTCGCCAAAGAACCCGGGCGGCGCAATGCCCACCACCGTTACAGGCTGTGAGTTCATAACAAATCCGGTCCCCACAACTGAGCGTTCGCCGCCGAACTTTTCCTGCCAGGTGCGGAAGCTCATTACCGCCGCCATGGGCGCGCCCTTGTTGTCATCTTGAGGAGAAAGCATCCGGCCGGCATAGGCGGGAATTCCAAACGTTGAAAAATAGTTGCCCGAAACAAACTCACCCCGATACGATTCAGACGGCTTGTTGTTGCCGCTCCAGCGAACTCCCATCAAGCTGTTCCCTGCCTGCATGGCCGCTAGTTCCGCAAAGCCTGGGGTGTGCTCCTTGAACTGCTTGTATTGCTCAAAAGAGAAAAGAGACCAGTTATCCTGCATACCGCCGTTAATACAGCAGTTTTCTTCATTGCCCACGCGCACAAGTTCCCCGGGCTTGGCCACGGGCAGCGACTTGAGCAGCACAGCATGCACCAGCGTAAAGATCGCTGTTGTGGCTCCAATGCCGAGCGCCAGCGTTAGAACGGCTGTGGCCGTAAATCCAGGAGCTTTTCTGAACTGTCGCAAAGCGTAACGAACGTGTTCTACAACCTGCATTCAATTTCCCTTTGGTCTTAAAAGCTTGTGCGTTTATTTTGGCCCACTGAAAGAGTGTTACGGGACTTAAGACGATTTCACCAGCAGATGTCCCGCCACTCCTTTTGATAGGTATATACGGTCGCCGGCGAAAAAGGTTTCTACTTTCTTTGCACATATTGAATGAACTTATCTTGATCAGAGCCAATTGTCCGACTCATCTGAATATTTCCGTGTTGGATTCGGCGCGATAAAACAGATTTGAGTGGGCCGGCACAGTGGTCTGACCATTTCGGCGACAGCCGCATCCCTTGGCCGGAAAAGCAAGACTTGTGGTAACCTTTTAAGGAATCAACACATTCTGCCCCCTCGTTCAATGGTAGGACAGCTGACTCTGGATCAGCATATCGGGGTTCGAATCCCTGGGGGGCAGCCAAATAACTTCTTCAGCTTCTTCGCTTTGCACGGCCTCTGAAATTTTCTATTCCGATTCTCTGCCCCGCGTTTGCGTCCTGTTTGCGTCTGTTGCCGCCACTTTTTTAGGAGCGCTGTCCAGTGTGTCAATCCAAGCCACGTTTTCACCCGGAATCAGGTGACCATAAACATCGATAGTTACCTGAATACTCCGGTGTCCCATCTGCTTCTGGACGTATGCCGGTGATACGCCGGCCTGGATGAGGAGGGAACCGAACGTATGCCGCAAATCGTGAAACCGGAACTTCCTCAACCCAGCCTGTTCGAGGGCTGGCTCCATATAGCGCGGACCGATATTGTCCGGGCAAATGGGAGTTCCCGCTTCCGATGGAAAGACAAGATCATCGGCAATACTCGTTTTGCCAAGTTGGAAGGCCCGGAGCAAGGCATTTTCTTTGTGAGCCATCAGGACCGTACGGAGCTGTTTGCTCATGTCTACACGACGGCATTCATGCGTCTTGGATGTGCCGAAATGCCCCATATAGTAGTGCCGCTGCACCAGG
>DASXIL010000106.1:0-3682 GCA_036497985.1 Candidatus Angelobacter sp.
CGCCGTGGCAAATGAGTTTTGAGAAAATGAGCGGTTGAAGAAAGCTGAACCGCTAGGAATGGTGGAAACCTGAATGTTCGCGAGCCGGGAAGCGCCGAAGAGGGCGTGCGCAAATGGCGTCCAGTGCTCACCACGGTGCGAAAATTGCGGGCCGAAGAGATATGTATATGCGCTGCCGCTGACGGGACGCGGAAGGTCCTTAATGCGATAGGCGCCGAAGTCGCCGACAAGACTAAACCAGCGATTCACGTTGCCGGCTAATGCGCCTGTGAATCCGTGCCAGTTGAACGTTTCTTTAACGCCGGCGGTATTAGTGCTGAAGCGCACGAAGGAGTATCCGACAAAGAGATCAACCGCGGGATAGGAATCACCATTGCCGGCAGCCTTGTCCTTCTTGGTCTTAGTCTGGGCTGCCGCGGTGTCGGTTTGCATAGGGATGAATGGCGCCAGATAGGCGGTGGAGCTGCCAGTAGCGTTTGGGGCGCTGGGCTCGGTGGTGGTCGAACTGGAAGAGTTGGCAGAATCTTCCGCAAAAGCCTGCGCAAAAAGAAGGGACCCCAGAATTACTGTCGCAACAACACGCGCCACGAACTGCATTCTTGCCTCCTGCGAGAGTTGGGTTAACTCACGGCACACCATCATACAAGAAAGCTTGCGCAGGGACGGAGGGAGGGTGATCAGGGGTAAACAGTGCTGGGTTAAACAGCGAAAGCTCCGGAGGTGGAGAATCGAGTGAGCAAGAGCTCGATCTGCGCGGGGATGAGGGGAAAAGACGAAGAAAAAGCGGGATCGGAGGGATAAAAACCATTGCAAATGCGGGAAAAGTCCCTTATAATAAACGGTTTTGTAACGAGCTTTGGGCTCCAGGGTATCGATCCAAACCTGTTTTTCCATTAAGTATTGAAACCAAAGGCAGCTTCTGGGAATCCAAAGGTGTAAGTCATAAATTGTAAGCACTCTTCTATCTAAAGGCAGGGCGAAACCTACTATGGCAAGGCGACGCGGTAATCCTAACTGGGGCAAGCCTGAGCCCATCGGGCCAGTCATCCCCGTTGTTACGTCTTTTGAGCAGGCGGTCAAAGAGTTTAAGTTGACACCTGACCAATACATCCGTTCTACACGTCTCCGCGAGTGGGCGCGTAGAAATAAAAACAGCAAGTACATACCAGAACCTTTGCTGGAAGCCTGGGGTTTTGAAATTGAGAGTACGCTGTAAGCTGTTTAAATTCATCTAGTTACAGGAAGGCTGCTTCGGCAGCCTTTTCTTTTTGCTCCCACTTAGGAAATGCTTTCATTTACCAGCAATGAGATTTTGATGGTAGCAATTGCCGCCAGTTTCGCCGCAGGCCTGAACGTTTATGCGACGGTTGCTACCTTGGGCGCGCTTTCTCACGTTCATGCGTTTCAACTGCCGCCTGCGCTGCACATGCTGGGATCATGGCCCGTAATCGTGGTTTGCACCATGCTTTTCGGGCTCGAGTTTTTTGCCGACAAGATCCCTCTCTTCGATCTAATCTGGAATGCCCTGAACACTTTTGTGAAAGTGCCGGTAGCGACTATGCTGTCTTACGGCGCCGCGCAACATCTTTCTCCAGGATTGCAACTGGCGGTGGCCGCGTTAGGCGGCGTGATTGCTCTGGCTGCACACGGAAGCAAGATCGCGATGCGCACAGCGGTTACGCCATCTCCTGAGCCCTTTTCGAATATCGCCTTGAGTCTGGCAGAAGATGTTGCAGCTATTTCTCTTACATGGTTTGCTACCCGGCATCCGATAATCGCCAGTATCATTGTGGCGATCTGCCTGTTGCTGGCGATTCTCGCTATCCGTTATTTGGTCCGCGCGTTCCGCCGTCTGTTCCATCAGACCAGGGCATTTCTACGCCCATCCCCGGGCGGTTTGACCTGATCGCTGGCACCGTGCGATATTTCTCGGTTGACTTTAACTGTCCCTTAACAATTGCCCAGGAGAACTCCCGCTTACATGGTTCGCCTCGTTCCTAGAGACACAAAGTTCTTCGATATGTTCGCTGAAATGGCCAGCAATCTTGGCGACGGCGCTCGTCTGCTCAAACAAACGCTAGAAGACTTCAAAGACGTCGACGCTCGCGTGCAGCAGCTGAAGGATATTGAACACCGTGGCGACGATATGACCCACAATATTCTTACCAAGCTCAATCAGACTTTCATTACGCCTTTTGATCGCGAAGACATTTATCGTCTGGCCTCTTCACTCGATGACGTTCTGGATTTCATCTATGCCGCCGGTGTGCGACTCATTATGTATAAGATCACCAGCGCACCTCCGGCCGCTTCACTGCTGGCCGGCATCGTCGTTAAACAGGCTGACCAGTTGACTGACGCGCTCGCACGCCTGGGCAAGAAACATGACAACGTGCTGGAGAATTGCGTAGAAATCAACCGTCTGGAAAATGAAGCTGATGGTGTGGCCCGCGCAGCTATTGCAGTGCTGTTCGAAAAAGAAAAAGATCCTATTTCCCTGATCAAGCTCAAAGAACTCTATGAAGTCCTTGAGACCGCCACAGACAAGGCTGAAGACGCGGCCAACGTTTTGGAAGGCGTGGTTCTCAAAAGCGCATAAGTAGAGCAATCCTTAATGGCTGTCACACTGATGGCGTGAGGGCGCCCTGCAACAGGAGCACAAATGCATTCCAGGCGAGAAGACTTGCTAGTGGTTGGGAGCGGAGCGACAGGGGAGGTCAAGTGCACCTGAGCGGATTGTTGGTTGCAGTCACCATTCTGATCGCTCTTTCCTTCGACTTCATCAACGGCTTCCATGACGCCGCCAATAGCATTGCCACTGTGGTTTCCACGCGTGTGCTCTCGCCTCGACTCGCCGTCATCTGGGCAGCATTCTTCAACTTCGTTGCCGCGTTCGTGTTCGGTACGGCCGTTGCCAAGACCATCGCCGGCGGTCTCGTTGATCCGCACCAAGCCACGCAATATGTAATTCTTTCCGCTCTTGTCGGTGCCATCATCTGGGACCTTCTCACCTGGTGGTGGGGCCTGCCGACGTCATCTTCACACGCGCTGATCGGCGGTCTGGCCGGAGCCGCCATCGCTCGCGCGGGCTGGCATGTTCTGGTGCGGGAGCCAAAACTGCACTGGCCGATCATCGGCACTATCCCCGGCTTGGGCGAAAAGTGGATGTCAACCTTGATCTTCATAGTCCTGGCCCCATTGATCGGTCTGGTCCTGGGACTGGGGCTCATGGTTGCTGTTTCCTGGATCTTCAAAAACGCCGCACCCCGAACCGTTGACAAGCTTTTTAGAAAACTGCAACTTCTCTCCGCCGCGGGTTATAGCCTTGGCCATGGCGGTAACGACGCACAAAAGACCATGGGAATCATCGCCGGGGCTCTGCTCGCTGGCGGATATCTCACGCCCGCCCAATTCTCCTCTGGCTGGGGAGAATACAAGTGGTACATCATTCTTGGCGCCAATGCCGCTATCGCCCTTGGGACGTATATGGGCGGCTGGCGAATCGTCCATACCATGGGATCAAAAATAACCAAGCTTCGACCCGTCGGCGGATTCTGCGCTGAAGGCGCGGGCGCAATTACGCTGTTTGTGCTGGCCTATCACGGCATTCCCGTTAGTACCACGCACACCATTACCGGCGCGATCATTGGCGTCGGATCCACTACACGCCTTTCCGCCGTAC
>DASXIL010000107.1:0-4000 GCA_036497985.1 Candidatus Angelobacter sp.
TGCAGATGCTTGTCATTGGGATAGCTGGTAAGCGCTTCATTCATGGCCTGGATCGCCGGGACCCAGTTGGCCTTGCTGGCATTGGCCAGCCAGTCGATGACGAGTTTTTCTTCAGGACCGGCGGAAGCGCGAGTGGCCAACGCTTTTTCACGCTCGGCTACCTGCTCCGTCGGGTCCTGTGAAAAGAAGGTGAGCATGATGTGTCCCACGGCAAATTGCGGATCGGCCTGCACGGCTTTGCGGAAATTATCCAGGCCGTCCTGCGTGTGCAACATCTCCATCTTCTGCATGCCTTTTTCAAAGAAAACATGCGCCTGCGGAGACTTGGTGGAGATATGCATGCCAGTGGCACTCTCATGCGCGAAGGCATGCAGCCCAAAAATTCCAAAAACAATGAGCAGCGCCAGAGTGGAAACCTTGATCGACCTCATCTATAACTCCTTGAATGATGGAACGCTTCTGCCACCGCACGGCAGTTATGGCTAGTTGCCTTTCAGAAAATATCCCTGCTCCAGCGGAAGCTTGCCGTCAACCTTCAAAACGTTGACGCGGCTATTAATGGAGTAAACATCCACCAGTCCAACCGCGCCGGGAATCGCTTCTACCGATTTCAAGAGCTCTTCTTCCGAGCGCACAATAATTACGCCGCTGGCATGCGCCGCCAACAGAGATTTAAATTGGTCTACCTGCATGTGGTAGAGCTTCTCAATCGCCGTCTTCATCTCCGGCGTGGAAGGATCGCGCAGAACGAGAATCACCGGACGGCCATCGGGCCATTTGTGACTGTCAAACTTGAAGACCTTGGTCAGGTCCATCGCAGAGAGGCTACCCGTGTTGTTGGTCTTGTCCACAATCACGGCCAACTGCCTGGCTTCACCTGAAGCGGCGAGCCCGGCGATCAGGAAAAACAAGACCCAGATTCGGCGTCCGATACTCATGACTGTGCAGTTTATGTTGGAAGTCCAGGGAAGATAAGATTACTGAGGTAATAGGGCTTTACTTGCATTAGGTTGGAAGCGAAATTGGGAACATAAATCGGGGCAGAATACGCAGATGGGATGCCGATGAATTAATTTAGTTTTTGCTTATCTACGGTTCCGCTAGCGGTGATGAGCGCCAAAAATTCTTGCTTCTTCACAGTTTTATTCCGCCGCCCTCTTCCACTTGAGCGCGATTCATGGCATATTAGTTCTCGCAGAGGCTTTCGCCCCAATGATGAAACGACAGATAAATCTCGATCTGCATAGACAATCGACGCCGGAATCCCGGCACGATTGCTATTGGGCGACCGCCGCGCTATTTCAATAAGCGCTCCTTCTTTCAGCCTCTGCTAATCAGCGTCGCAACATAGCAACAACCGTGCCTTGGCATGTTGAAGCCTTTATGGATTCAGCAACGGCGTCGGGCACAACGCTGGATTCCGTATCAAAAACGCCTGCCAATCCGCTCGCTGCGGTTGGACGCGTGCTTGCGCGCCTTTGGTGCGCCGGCGATACATGGAAAGAAGGAGTATGAGATCGGACATGAAGAAAGTTGTGGTCGAAAGGCCGCGCGGACAGTCCTATGTGCCGAACCGCAAGTTCGGCGCTCGTCTGCCGTACATCCCCGATCACGATTATGATGAGCAGCCGAAGCGCGTGGGCATTTCTGCTTCATACCGCAACTACGGCTACTCCGCGAAATGGTTTACTGACGTGCTTGGCCCGCTTCAGCGGTTCCTGGAGAAAAACGTCGGACGGCCATGGAACGATGTTTACAGCGAGATGTGCGCCAGCCTGGACAAACGCAAAGTCACCGGCAAGCACATCTTCGACCACGCAATGGACATGGTTGAGACCAGTTGCTTCATCGGCGCAAACGGCAAGATTTTCTGCCTGCGCTGGGGAACGCAACGCGAGGTCGACGACCTGTATGTCCATCCGCGAACTGGCATACTCTGCCGCGCCGTGCGGCCGAACAAACGTGAGCTGAAACGCCGGCGGCTGCTGGCGGAAGAAGTTACATGGCTCAACATCAATGACGAGTCAGGATACCGGAAGCATGAAGGAATCTGGTATCTCGTGAGACTGGAACGGGTGTTTGCAGGATGGACGCGCAGCAAGAAGCCGGTCATGGTTCGTGACATCTTTCTCAAAAAGGATGTACCGCTGGATCGCGGCTGGTATTCCGTGGCCATTGCAAAGAAACAATGCAATCGCGACGAGCTGAAGTATCTGCGCTACATGTTGCAGAAACGTGAATGGAGAATCAGAAAGATGTGACGACTTGCCGGTGGCGAAGATCACAGCTCCTTCGAGGGGATATAGCTCAACGCTAGAGCACCCGGGTTTACCGGGACGATGGGAGTTGAATTCTCTCTATCCAGTAACGCGCTGTTTTCGGAATGTTCCCCGGCAATTCGACATCAATTTGGCGCTGTATCAACTAATAAGCCAGACAGGACAACTATGTCAGACAACACTTACAACGTATATAAGCCCGCAAACGGCGCACCCATCAAGGCCTGGACGAAGGGCGTTCCCGTGGAGGAAGCTGCGCAGAAGCAGTTGCTGAACGTGGCGCTGCTTCCTTTCATCTACAAGTGGGTTGCAGCCATGCCCGACGTGCACTGGGGCATTGGCGCCACCGTGGGCAGCGTGATTCCCACCAAGGGCGCAATCATTCCCGCTGCGGTCGGCGTGGATATTGGCTGCGGCATGATGGCGGTAAAAACCAGCTTGAACGCCTCGCACCTGCCGGACAACTTGCACGGCATCCGCACGGCGATTGAAAAGGCGGTCCCGCACGGACGCACCGACAACGGCGGCAAGAACGATCGTGGTGCGTGGGCCAGCGCTCCCGCATCGACGGTGGACAGCTGGGCTACTTTGAATGATCGCTATGAGGCGATTGTGAAGAAGTATCCCAAGCTGAACCACCCGCAGCGCATCAACCACCTGGGCACGCTGGGGACAGGCAACCACTTCATTGAAGTCTGCCTGGACGAGGCTGAAGAAAAGAACGTCTGGTTCATGCTGCACTCGGGCTCGCGTGGCGTGGGCAATCGCTTCGGCACGTTTTTCATCGAGCTGGCCAAGGAAGACATGCGCAAGTGGATGATCAACCTGCCGGACGCTGACCTGGCTTACCTGCCGCACGGCACGGAGCACTTCAAGGATTATGTTGAAGCCGTGCACTGGGCGCAGGAGTATGCCCTGTTGAACCGCCAGTTGATGATGGCCAATATTGTGGCGGCTGTCGCCGGCTGCGGTGAGGTGCCTGCTTTTCAGGCGCATGTGGAAGCGGTAAATTGCCACCACAACTATGTGACCTGGGAACATCACTATGGGGAAAATGTCCTCATCACCCGCAAAGGCGCTGTTCGCGCCCGCGAAGGCGATATGGGCATTATTCCCGGAAGCATGGGCGCGCGTTCGTACATCGTGCGCGGCAAGGGCAACCCGGAAAGCTTCAACTCCTGCAGTCACGGCGCGGGTCGCGCCATGTCCCGGGCGGAGGCCAAGCGCCGTTACACCGTGGCTGACCACATCGCCGCAACGCAGGGCGTGGAGTGCCGTAAAGATGAAGACGTGATCGACGAAACTCCAATGGCGTATAAGTCCATTGACGCAGTAATGGAAGCGCAGAAGGACCTGGTCGAAATCGTCCACACCCTGCGGCAGGTGGTGTGCGTGAAGGGCTAAAAATAAAATCGCCGCAGATTGCGCAAGGCGGCGCAGATAGGTTTCTGATCTGCGCTCCTTTGCGCAAATCTACGGCGATATTTTCAATCCGCGTTGTTCCGCGAAAATCCGCGGTAATTTCCCGGCTTTAGTTGCCCGCCGGCTTCGCCGGTACCGGCGCCGTCGCAGGCTTCTCAAACTTCTTATCGTCCACCGGCACGTTCTGCTGCAATTCCGTCACCTGGATGGTAAAGCGACCCAGCGGCCGCGCAATCGTCCACTGGAATGGGACCTTGATTCCGTCCTGCGCCCGATAGTCGGCATAATCCACCTGCGTG
>DASXIL010000108.1:0-4993 GCA_036497985.1 Candidatus Angelobacter sp.
GATCAGCAAAAGCAATAGCCGCAAAATTACGCGAAGGAACACGAATAACTCTTTTTAGTTTTTGGTTCGTGTTCTTCGCGTTAATTCGCGGCTAATTCCTCTTCAGATCAGCGTTCATCCGCGTTAATCAGCGGTAAGTTACCTATCTCCGCCCCTTCGGCATAGGCGGCCAATCCTTGGGGCTGCCCTGGAAGAGCGCCTTGGCCACTTCATGCCTTGCCGGGCCGTGGCCGTCTGCAACGGCAAAACGCGCCGGATGCTCCGCCGAGCCTGACCACATGGAAACCCCCGCATACGCGCCATCCTTGCGCAGGATGTAGAAATGCATGCTGACGTAAATCAGCTTGGCCATGTCATTGTTGTAGTTGTGGACAATACGCTTGAGCGCGTCCATGCCGGCATCTTCTGGTGACATGCCGCGGCGCATGTTCTCCACGACGGTGTGCGCGCCCACAATCTTGATATTTTCTTCACCGCTTCCCGTAGCGCCAGCCGCGCCTACCTCCTGGTCGCAATAACAGCCTGCGCCTATGATGGGCGAATCCCCGCAGCGTCCGGCAAGTTTCCACGCCAGCCCGCTCGTCGTGGTCACGCTGGACATCTCCATTTTCTCATTCAACGCGGAACAGTTGATCGTGCCGGTGGGTGGATTGAGCACCTTCTGGATAGCATCCATGCGGCGCTCTTCAGGAATGCCAATCTCCGCCGCCAGGGCATAGAGCCGCTGGATGGGCTGCGGCTGTTTTTCTAGGGAACTTGTCTCCAGACCTGCTGGAAATTTGAAATTCGGATCGGCCAGCCCTGGTCCCCACCAGTCGCGGTCAGAGTGGTATTCCTTCCACAACTGCCATATCTTGCGCGAGTGCTCTGTCAGCAGGTTCTCTTTGGGAAAGCCCATCAGCACGGCAAACCGCGTGGCGCCCTCGCCCACCAGCATCACATGACCGGTGTGCTCCATGACGGTCCGCGCCAAAGAAGCAACATTCTTGATATCGCGCACGCCGCCCACTGATCCCGCGCGGCGCGATGGGCCATGCATGCAGCAGGAGTCCAACTCCACCACGCAATCCTCATTCGGCAGGCCGCCCAGCCCAACGCTGTCATCGTCGGGATCGTTCTCCGGGCCGGAAACCGTGGTAATGGCTGCCTCCAGCGTATCCGCGCCGGCCTTGAGCTTGTCATAGCCCGCCTGCAGGTGGTTTCCGCGCGAGGTGATTCCGTTGGCCGCAGAAATCATGATGTTCTTGGCCGGAGTGGTCCGCGGCACTTTCAGGTTGTCTCTATTTTGCGATTGTGGCGCGTCCGTGCTTTTAGCGGTCTGGCCTGCGGCCAAAGTGGCGGAGGTGACTGCCAGTCCGGAAAGAAAATCTCTGCGTTTCATGGGGCCTCACTTTCGTGATGGAGGAAACGCAGAAGGATATCAGATGCAGCCGTTCGCTACTAGCGGCTGGCAGGCGAGATGATACGACGAAGATTGAATCAGACTCTCGAAACCCTCAAGTACTCCCAGACAAACCCTGCGATAAATGCCAGCACACCGATAGAGATCGCCAACAGAGATCGTCCAAACGCAACAATGTCGAATCCAATTACTGAGTCCTGTTCTTTTGACGGGACGTTTGCGATGATGAGCACTGAAATTCCTATAACAAATACCAAGAGGTATGCAAGCATTACAGCGAGCAATCCGGCGACGATACTCTTTATGTAGATCATGCCGCTCTATGCTGCCAGCCGCTCGGTCAGAAATGCCATGGCGTCGCGCAGCGCCTGATCTCCATCACGGCCCGTGGCAAATGGCGGATCGGGTATCCTGATCCATGTGCCATTTTTCTGGATTGAGATGGAAACATAATAAGGAATATCGGGATTCGTGTAAGAGTGCCACAACTCCAGTTTGTATAACTCTTCACGAATGATCACCAGACCTGAGCGCTTGAGCTCCCAGGTTTCAGAGATCCCGGGAAAGAGACGGAAATCTGCGAATGCGTTGTCGGACATACGGGACCTTTATGTTCGAAGCTCCAGCGTAAAGTTTTAGAACAGACCTACACCGCCATCTTCTTCTCCGCGGTGTTCTGATCGGCGCGGAAGCGCAGCAGCGCGGCCAACTGACCGGCCTTTTCCATGTCAGGATCGCCATCGATGAAACGAATGTCTGCTCCGTTGCGTAGCGCCAAGTCCACCAGGGCATCGGAAACATCGCTCAGTTCGCGTGTTTCGTGTGCACAGACCGCGCAGGTTTTTACCATGCGAGTATCCAGATGCTTGCAGTTCGGGCACTCCACGGCCTCCGCATTGAAGCCGCGTAGAAGCAGAAGAGTCTGCACCTCCTGACGCTCCAGCGCGTTAAGCACATGCTTTAAACCAACGGCGCCGCGCGCATTTCGCTGCGCTTCGCCCATCACTTCGCGTACCAGCTCCTTTTGGTTGGTCAGCATTGACTCCGTCAGGATGCGGTTGGCGTGTTGCCGCACTTCTTCCGGCGTTGCGGAAACAACGTCGATCGGGAACCTTCCCCGCAACTTCTGCTTAAGATCGCTATGCAGTTGCGACTCGATTTCCGGCCATGAATCGTCCTGGCATCCGATCAGCAGCGCACCGAACTTGTCGCGATGGGCCAGCATCAGCAGCGATTCGGCAAACATCTTGAAATGCTGCATCGTCGTGTTCTCAACGTGACGCTCGCGATGGCCGGCCTCATAGCCCTGAAAGCCGTCACTGCGTGGCACGGCGGGAGAAGGACCAAACTCCAGGTCTGGCTTTTGCGTGATTTCCTTGTCCTGCAGTTCAAAGATGCGCGCTTTTTTGCGGTTCACCAGCGCAATGCACGTGCGGGGGAGCCCGGACCTCGCATCCACCAGCGGACGCAGGTGAAAGCGCGAGTTCACCCTGATCTGTGATTTTTCAGGGCGCGGCGGAATATCCAACTCACGCCATATTCCCTGCTCGCGGCATGCAAAAATCGCTTTGCCGCGTGAGTGGTTCCCATGCAGCCCTTCTGCGATGTTCAATATCTTTTCCAGGTCCTCGCGCAGCACTGTGTGGTTGCCATTGCGCTCGGCCTTGCGCAAGGCATCGCGCACCAGGTCTTTGACCATGATGGCTTCTTCACGATGAGATTTGTTCTGCGGTGTTTGTGGCTGAAAGTAGAAACTAATGGCGCATCCTGCCGGCGATTCAAACTGCGCCAGCTGGCGAATTTCTTCACGCGTAATCATTCGCGGATCTCCTTATCTGTTTTCCGTTACGCAACCCGGGAGTGGTGCAGCAGGCTCTTCCTGAGCTGGTTCTGCGTTGGTAACTTTTTCTGGATGTGGGCGCGTGCGTCGTGGATGGACTGGCGCACCTGCTCCGCGGAACGCCCCGCCAGACGCGAGATTTCATCCACTGTAAAGCCTTCCAGCGTGTACAGCACAAAAGCTTCGCGATCGCCTGATTTGACGCCCCCTAGAACAAGGTCCAGCTGCGCCACCATTTCATCACCGGCCATGATCTCTTCCGGCGTGCGCACGCTTTCGTCGCGAATAATGCTTTCTTCCGGCAGGCTGTCGTCGGGTTGGTGATACTGCAGCACAATCTCGTCACTGCCGGTCACGTTTTGAATTCCGGCGGGCGCGTCCAGTGAGATATTGGCCGTATCGGCATTGTCATGGATGAGCCGTCGGATCGCCTGCAACGCAAGCCTGTGAAACCAGCTTTCTGGTGATAACAGCTCTCTCTTGCCGCCCTCATGCGAAAGCGCGCTGACAATCACTTCATCGATCACTTCTTCCCGAGTGATCTGGTCTTCACGGATTTTGTCCGATTCAACCTGAAAATTCAGTTCCTGATCGATAAACTCTTCTAGCTTGCGCAAGTTGGCGCTCAACCATAGCTCCACGTCCGCCACAGCGGCCCCATCAGTCTGCGTTGCGGGCGTCCGCATTTGCGAAGGGACCGGCTGATGCTTCTGCGTGTGCGTTTTCCCATTGCCGCGCGGAGTGGCCGCAGCCTCGGCAGGAATCGGCATTTGCGTAAGCCGCTCACGGCCCGCTCGTCGCAATGATTTGCGTGTCCAATGGCCACGGAGCAGCTCTTTATGTTTGGTTACCTGGGAGATTAAGTCGGCAAAAGCAGACTTTGTCGCCGCCAAAGCGTTTTCACCAGAGCGCTGAACCGCCATCTGCCCGGACGGCAATCGCAGGTTCAATGACGCGCTGATGCCGCGGTCATTGTCCGGCTCCACTACTGCGTGCAGATGCACCAGGTCGGGTTTAAAAACCTGCAATCGCGGTTCTAATTTTTGTATTTGGTGCTTGAATTCGCGCTCTGTATCGGGCGTCTTGCCTGCCTTGTAGCTGACGTGGAGATTCATGTGTGCCTCGGCTGGGGAGAAGATCCCTTTCGGAAAGGTCCGCAGGCCTCATTCAATGCAGATTTTACACCTGCCCATAAGACGCCAACCAAATTTTGTGCGTTGCATAAAAAATAGTGTTGAAATGTAAATGTATTTCTTGCTTTACCCGCCATTCTATGAACGGAGCTGCTGCGTAAAGTTGACGACGGTCACGTGATAGTGTGACGCTCGTCATCGCGTTGGCGATTAGAGGCGGTTAATCATGGACGCGACGTAGCCTGCGCCAAAACCGTTATCAATATTTACCACGCTCACGTTGGACGCGCAGGAGTTGAGCATGCCCAGCAGAGCTGCCAGGCCGTTGAATGAAGCACCGTAACCAACGCTGGTTGGCACGGCGATGACTGGCACCCGCGCCAAGCCGCCAACAACACTCGGCAACGCGCCTTCCATGCCAGCGCACACAATAATGACCCTTGCTTTATCGAATATTTCCCTGCCCGCCAGCAGCCGATGAATTCCCGCCACGCCCACGTCATACAGATGAGCAACTTCATTGCCCATGATCTCTGCCGTCACCAGCGCTTCTTCCGCCACAGGGATGTCGCTGGTGCCGGCGGAAATAATGACGACTGTACCTTTGCCGTAATTTGC
>DASXIL010000109.1:0-2139 GCA_036497985.1 Candidatus Angelobacter sp.
ACGCTCAAGCTGAAAGAGGAACGCGGAGTGGAAATTACAATGGTCGACGCTGATGCTCCCGCTGGAAAAGCCGGCCTTCGCGAGCACGATGTAATTCTCGACTTCAACGGCACTGCGGTTGAAAGTGAAGAGCAGATTCGCCGCCTGATCCGTGAAGTGCCGCCCGGACGTACCGTGACGCTCGCCATCAGCCGTGATGGCGTTCCCATGAAGATCAACGTCCAGCTGGCCGACCACGGCGCGGTCGTGGCGCAGACGTTTCCGCGCATTGTCGTCCCCACTCCGCGGCCGCGCGACTTTCCCCGCAACAGCATGGATCTGCCGTTCCAGATCCAGACTTACTCTTCCGTGCTTGGCGTCCAGACGGAGAGCCTGACGCGCCAACTAGGTGACTATTTTGGCGTGAAAGACGGCGAAGGTGTGCTGGTGCGTTCGGTGGAAAAAAACAGCGCAGCGGAAAAGGCCGGCCTCAAAGCCGGCGACGTGATCGTGAAAGCCGACAATGAAAAGCTCACCGACCGTAGCGACCTGAGCCATATTCTTCGCAACCATCGTACCGGCGGCAAAATGACGCTGATAGTGATGCGGGACAAACACGAGCAAACCCTTACGGTAACGCTGCCGGACCGCGGATCGCGCGACTCGTCTTTCCTGAATCTTGATACCGAGGAGTTGCAAGCTTCTCTCGCCAACGTGGAAGACATGGTGCAGGATCTTGACATCGATCACATCATGTCTGAAGCAGACATAGCCTCGCTCGATCACAACATGGCTCTTTTGGGAAGAAACGTGCTGCAATCACCCGAAATCAAGAATGCCATGCGGCAGGCGCAAAAAGCCTTGCTAGATCTTAAACTCGGCTCCGATCCTATTTAAGACGTTCTCTCATTCTCTCCTCAGCTCGAGCGTGGCCTCTTTAGGTCGCGCTCTTTTTTTTGCGAAGAGCAATTATCGTCGCCAAAGAATACATTCACCCGTATACCAACACGCACTCCCGCGTCAGCTACCCGGTGGATGCAGCTCCAACAGCGTTCGCGGATCAAGATATTCACCGCGCCAACGCACCGCAAAGTGCAGATGCGGCGCGGTCGCCCTGCCGGTGCCGCCGCTGAGGCCCAGAAGCTGGCCCTTCTTTACCGCATCGCCTTCTTTCACTTTGAATTCAGAGAGGTGCAGATACATCGTCAGCAGTCCCTGCCCATGGTCAATCATCACGCAGTTGCCTTCAAAGTAAAGTGGGCGGGCCAGGATAACCGTTCCACTGTTTGTAGCAACTATCGGCGTGCCTGTGGTAACGCGGAAATCCAGACCTGTGTGCTGGCTCCTCTTCACGCCGTTGAAAACGCGTGCTGATCCAAAGACTCCAGACACCTCCGCTTCCGCCGGTGGTTCAAAACGGCCCAACCAAAATGTCTCCGGCGCTGTGGTGGCAAAAACCTTCTTCTTTTCCGCCTGGTCTTCTTCAATCCGGGGCAGCGTTTCTTTGGGCGGCTCCACAAATCCCGGCGCCACTTTAAGCGTGCTGGTGGGATAATGCGCAGCACCGACGGCCACCGCGTAACTCATCACGGCATCTTTCTCGCCAGCGCCTTTGCCCTCGACGCGCAATGTGTACGTACCCGGCTTGGTGGCCAGGCTCACACCGGCAAATGCATACCAGCAACGGCATGCCTTGCTGGAGCGAAAAGAGAATTCCTGCCCCAGAAAATTTCCGTTCAATTCAGTCAACTGCAGAGGAGCAGTCACACGAAAAAGCACAGGAGAGCCATTTACCAGCTTTGCGGGTTCCCACTGCGCGCTCCATTTGTGTGTGGAAACCTGGGCAGGGGCAGAAAGGCCAAACAGGATCGTTACCAGAAAGATGGTTTCGAATTTGAACCTGTAGCGGGACATGGGCTGCACTGTTTGGCTTTAATCAGCGTCAATCTGCGGCAAAACGCCTTAGTTTTCCCACCTTTTGAAGATCAGCGAACCATTAGTACCGCCGAATCCAAACGAATTGGAAAGCGCAATATTCAGCTGCGCTTTCCGCGCTACGTTCGGCACGTAGTCCAGATCGCATGCAGGATCGGGATTGGTGAGGTTGATCGTCGGTGGAAGAACCTGGTCACGGAGCGCCAGGATCGTAATGCCCGCTTC
>DASXIL010000110.1:0-1520 GCA_036497985.1 Candidatus Angelobacter sp.
GCCGCGGGCGGCGGCCTAGGCATCTTCTTGCTGCTTCCACTGCTTTTTATTTTTGCCACATTTTATTTCCAGCAACGTAAAACCAAGCGCTGGCAGGAAGTGCTGAACAGCGTGAAGAATGGCGACCGCGTGACCACCAGCGGGGGAATCCGCGGACTGGTTATCGCACTCAAGGATGACGCAGTCCACTTGCGGGTCCCGCCGGACAATTTGCGGCTGGAAGTGGCAAAAGCGTCAATTACCTCCATCAATCGTGAAGAAGAAGAAAAGAAACCATCGTAAAGAAGCACTTAGATCATGCAGAAAAACCTACTTTTAAAAACCGGAATCATTGTTGCCATCCTTCTGATTTTTGTTTACGGCATGCTGGGCCCCAAGTTGTTTAGCGGCGCCGGCCTTAGAGCCTCCCTTTCGGATCGCATCCACCTTGGCCTTGACCTGAAGGGCGGATCCCACCTGATTCTCCAGGTGATGGTGAATGACGCTGTTGGCGCGCAGTCTGACCATGCAACGGAACTGCTGAAAGATGAGTTGCAAAAAGCCAAGGTCAACTACGCGGACATAGGCAAACTGGATAATCAGCCGGAAAAAGTGGTCATTAAAGGCGTTCCGCTCGATGCCTCCTCTACCGTGCGCAGTATTGTGAGCGATCGCTTGCCGGAATACGATGTGGCAGCCGGCGCAGACAATAGCTGGGTGCTGACTATGAAGCCACAGCAGTTGGCCGATCTGAAGGACCGCACGCTGGAACAGTCGATTGAAGCCATCCGCACCCGCGTGGACAGCCTGGGAGTGAGCGAACCGCTGATCCAGAAAAATGGCTTGGGCGAAAACCAGATTCTTGTCCAGCTCCCCGGCGTGGACGATCCGGGGCGGGTAAAAGAAATTATCCAGTCCACGGCACGGCTGGAACTGCGTGAAGCGCTGGACCACGGTCAAAGCTACCCCAGCGAGCAGGCCGCGCTTCAGGCCCATAATGGCATCCTTCCAGCAAATTCTGTGATATTGCCAAGCAAGCCGCGCAGAGGCGAACAAGAGGGTGGCTTCATTATTGTGAGCCGCGTACCTGTTGTCGGCGGGACAGACATCCGCAGCGCAGATCCTGGCAACAAGTCCGATACGAACGAACCAATCGTTAATTTCTACCTCACCGCCTCAGCCGGGAAAAAGTTTGCGACGTTTACGGCGGCGCACAGCAAAGACAGCGCCGATCCCAGCAATCTGGCCATCGTGCTGGATAACCGCGTGATTACCGCGCCTTCCATCAATTCCCAGATTTCCGACAGCGGTATTATTGAAGGCGGATTCACGGAAGAAAGCGCCAAGGACCTGGCTATGCTGCTGCGTTCCGGCGCGCTGCCGGCCAGTTTGCATTACCTGACGGAACGCACCGTCGGCCCATCTTTGGGCGCAGATTCCATCAAGGCAGGCGTCAAAGCGGCAATCGCCGGCATGACCGCCGTGCTGATTTTCATGCTCATTTACTACCGTGGCGCGGGCGTGAATGCTGATCTGGCGTT
>DASXIL010000111.1:0-10140 GCA_036497985.1 Candidatus Angelobacter sp.
CAATCGTCAGCACAGAGGTGGTTCCTGACCCGTCATCGTCCGCGCCAGGATAGATCTCGCCGCCCGGCCCTGTCTTCAGATGATCGTAATGCGCGCTGAATACAACATATTCGCGCTTGAGCACAGGATCTGTACCTTCAAGAATGCCGGCAACGTTTTGCGTAGTGGAGCGGGTTAGCTGCTGCGCAACCGTCATCTTTGCAGTGATCTCAAGATTTTTTGGCTGTACGTTTTGTTTATGATTCGTCTCATACGCGCTTTTCAGGTCCATTCCGCAAGCCGCCAGAACCTCTTCCGCCAGAGACGGGCCCAGCGTTACTACGGGCAGGCTGTTTTCGGCGCCACGCACCAGCCGGACACTTTCACGAGAAGCCGCTCGTTCCTGGAAACCCTTGTTCTTCATTAACTCCAGAAAGCGTTGCGGCGGCAACTGCAGAATGCCAATTGCTCCATGGGCGCGCGCTGCTCCCTGCCCGTGTTCGTTCTCATCGAGTTTCGAGATATCCACGCCGGCCGACATGCCAGCCACAAGAAAGACAATCTTCCACTTTACATCCAGCCCGGCATAATCATCATGGTGCTGCGAAGGCGAAGAAATCCCTGCTCCCACAAAGACGATCTGTCCCTGAGCATCCCCATTGCCGCCTTCTGCAGGAATGTAGAAGTCGCCAAAGTGGTAGGGCTTCGGCTTGCCTTGGAAAGTCACTTCAAGCGAACTTTTGGCAGTGTCCGGCTTTGCGGAAACAACTTGAAAAGTCTGCAAAAAATCGCCATGATCTCCGACGCCCTTAAAGCCATAGGCCTCAAGATGTGACGCCAGATAGCGGGCTGCAATGGCAAAACTCGGCGAAAGCGTATACCGTCCTCCTAACTCTTCTGACGCAAGGAATTGCAAGTGCATTCGCAATTCACCCGGAGTGATGGAATCAACCGTGGACGGCACCGGCGGCAGCACAACCGCAGCCGGGGATGTTGCATACATGACGCCTGAGGCCACAAGGACCACGGCAAGGGCTATTTTGGCAGGGAAACTTTTAAAGCGATTCACCCTGTGATGGTAGCAGCCCTCATTGGCTCTTACAAATGGCAGGTAATTGCCTGGTCGAGCTATAGTTGCGGTTAAAATCGTTATGCGAATACCCTGATCCATTGAAACAAACCATCCTTGTTCTTGAAGACGATTCGGACATCGGCAATCTGGTCAGCCACCATCTGCAGTTGGCCGGGTTCAATGTACGTCTTTGCGTTTCTGGCGACGAAGTCTTGCCTCAAGCGCGCAAGCATCCGCCTGTTCTATTTCTGCTCGATATTATGGTTCCCGGCCACAGTGGCTTTGAAGTCTGCCGGCAAATTCGTGAAAGCACCGATCTTGCCCGCGTCCCCATTATTTTTCTCACTGCACGGGCAGGCGAGGAAGACCGGGTCCGCGGCCTGGATCTTGGGGCCGACGATTACATCACCAAGCCCTTTGGGACTCGCGAGCTCACAGCACGCGTTCGGGCGGTACTGCGACGTTTTGAGCAGCCACTGACTATAAGCATTACTACTCCCGATTTTGAACTGCATAGTGAATCCATGACGCTCATGGTGCGCGGCAAGCCCACCGACGTGACGGCCACGGAATTCCGTCTTCTGCATTTTCTCGCCTCGCATCCGGGCCGGGTCTATTCCCGTGATCAGGTGCTTGATGCCGTTTGGCGCGACCTTTCCTTTGTAACGCCGCGCTCTGTTGACGTATATATTCGGCGGCTGCGCGAAAAAATTGAGCAGGACCCCGAAGATCCCAGATATCTCAAGACTGTGCGTGGCGCGGGCTATAAGTTTGAGGCGGACAAATGAGAAACCGCATCTTCCTGAAAGCCATGGGTGCATTTGTCGCGGTGATTGCCGCGGCCACGCTCACTCTTGATATCAGCATCCGGCACACCTGGGAAAATGCGGTACGCAATGACATTGAGAAGCTCCTTGTCCAGAATGCGCAGGGCTTCGCGCTTCGCGTTGAGAATGACCACCAGCATTCGCTGCAGCAGATGGCAGATGAGGAAGCCCGCATTACGCAAACCCGCGTCACCATCATCGCTCGTGACGGGGTGGTATTTGCCGACTCTGAAGCCGATCCTAAAACCATGGAAAACCACGCTGGCCGGCCCGAAGTGGTGGCCGCACTGTCTGGAAAAACCGGCAGTTCGTCTCGCGTAAGCCATACTGTTGGCATTGAGTTCCTTTACTTGGCCGTTCCCAGCGGTGACAAAATAGTTCGTCTGGCCTATCCGCTTTCCAGTATGCAGCAGCAGATTGCTTCGATTCGCGCCAATCTGCTCCGTGCCACTGTGCTCGCTTTGTTTCTGGCGCTCGTGCTGGCGGCAGTCATCGCAGAGGTCATTTCGCGCCGCCTGCGCCGCATCGTGCATTTCGCTGAGCAAGTGGCTGCCGGGGACCTTTCCGCGCGCATTGCTGTAACTAGCGGCGACGAAATCGCCCAGGTAGCCATGGCTCTTGACCGCACCGCCCGGCGTCTGGAAGAAAACTTTGCCGCCATCCAGGAGAGCCGCTCTGAGCTGGAAGCCTTGCTCAACAGCATGACGGACGGAGTAATCGCCGTTTCCCCGGACATGAAAGTGCGCTGGGCCAACCACGCCATCACAGGCATATTGCACCGGCCAGTGCGCATCGGCGCGTCCGTAATCGAGCTGCTGCGCCATCCTGACTTTCTTGCCACAATCAACGAAGTACTGCAATCGAAACATCGTGAAAGCACGATTGTCGCTTCCCTTTCCGGTCGCCGGTCTTTTTCCATCACAGCAGAACCATTGCCCGATGGTGGCGTTGTCAGCGTGCTGCATGACATTTCAGAGATTGAGCGCGTAGAAAAAACTCGCCGAGATTTCATCGCCAATGTCTCCCACGAACTGCGTACGCCACTGACCTCGATTCGCGGCTACGCTGAAACACTTCTTGAATCCGACGGATTGCTCAATGACAATGCCCGCGACTTTCTTCAGGTGATTCGTCGCAATGCCGAGCGCATGGGACGTCTCACTGAAGACCTCCTGGTGCTTGCTCGTGTGGAATCGGGCGAGGAAAAGCTTGATCTGCGCGCGCATTCCGCACCGCATTTACTTTCGGAAGCCACTTCGTCAATGCAGGAAAGCGCCCGTGCTGCCGAGGTTGAACTCACGGTGGAAGACATTCCCGACTGGCCGGTTATGGCGGACAGTTATGCCGTGCATCAGGTTTTCGGCAACCTTATTAGCAACGCTCTCCGCTATGCTCAGGACGGAAAAAAAATCATTCTTGGCGCGCATGAGCATGAAAACGGCATTGAGTTCTTTGTACGCGACTTCGGTCCTGGCATCGCTTCTGAACACCTGCCGCGAATCTTCGAGCGTTTCTATCGCGTCGATAAAGCCCGCTCTCGCGAAAGCGGCGGCACAGGACTCGGCTTGGCGATCGTGAAGCATATTGTCCTCAATCACGGCGGAGCCGTTCGCGTTGAAAGCACTGTGGGACATGGAACGACGTTCTTCTTCCTGCTGCCCAAAGTCTAGTTCTCTTGCCTTTCCGATCCGCAATCATCCGTTTGATCCGCGGTAAGCTTTTGCTCTTCCGATCACTCGCTTCCCCGATCACCGGATCACCCGATCTTGAACCGCCTCCCCCCTCCCTGGGTATCCCACCGCATCCCAGGTCACCCCAGATTGGCGTGGGTTTGAGCAACTTCCCTACTTCCGATCAGTGTCATCCGTGTTGATCAGTGGTAAGGTTTTCCTCTGAGCTCATTCGTGTCCTCTGTGGTTGAAGCTTTTGGTTTTGGTCTTGGTGTTGGTTTTCGCTGATCGCTGACTGCTGCTTTCTCAAGGGCACCCAATTTTTTTACTTTTTGGCGAAGTCCGACCATTCTGTATCTTAGGGCAAAGTCGCCTCGCAAATAAAGAACGAAACCGGCCATGTTCAATTTCGCGTGCTGAGAAAAAAACAGGTTGGCCAAAATTCTTTGCAACTTTCCGGCAGTACACCTGCCCATCGACTGGCGGAAAATGCTGGCTCTCTCGGGTCAGGTGCGAACACTCATTTCAGAAGCATTGCGTTGATAGCTCTGGGCACTCTCAAAATGTTCCTTACATTACTGCCAAGTAATCTTTTGGAGTCTTTCTCGTAACGATCTTGATGTTCATGTGTGGTATTTGGGTCCACCCACATCACCCCAGCGCCGGAGGCGCGTGAATTCACCGCGCCTTCACATTCAATTCATCAGTTGTTAACTTATGTCGCCTATAAGAGTGCGTTGCTTCAATTCCCACGAATCCTTTGAAGACAACAAATATTGAGATGCATTTCTAGTGCGCCAATCATAGTGACACGTGTGGAGGAGATTGAATGAAATTGTTCCAACGGATATTTTTTTTGCTTCTGGTTTCCAGTCTTGTTTTTGGCCAGAGCCCAACCAACAACACAAACAGTGATGACAACCGCATCTCGAGCCAGATCAAAAGCCTACAGGATGCTATTGCCAGCCAGCAGCAGCAGATCGAGTCATTGCGGCAGGAACTGGCAGCGAGAAAGCAATCTGATTCAACTCCGCATCTGGCTAATGCAGCGCTTACGACATCCACCACCACCTCGGTTGTTCAGGAAACGGAAAAGCCCAAACCATCGCCGCTTTCAGTCCGCATTGGCGGCATGGACTTTACCCCCGGCGGATTTGTGGATTTCCAAAACATCTTCCGCACGGTGAACACGGGTAATGTGGTCAGCACCAACTTCGGGGCTATTCCGTTCAGCAATACGGCTGCCGGACACCTTACGGAATACCGCGCTACCGGACAATATTCGCGCTGGAACCTGAAGATCGGCGGCAAATACGGCGCTAACGACATCACCGGTTACGTTGAAGGCGACTTCAACGGAAACGATGCCGCGAACGTTTTTGCCACTACTAACCCGCACACTCTGCGCCTGCGCCTGTACTTTGTGGACGTAAAGCGTGGCATGTGGGAGTTCACGGCCGGTCAAGCCTGGAGCCTGATAACTCCAAACCGCGTTGGCACATCGCCCATGGGAGCCGATCTGGCGACCACGTACTCAGCTGACGGCAATATTCACGTCGGAATGCCGTACTCGCGTGATGGACAGTTCCGCTTAACGCTCCGGCCCAACGATAATTTCTCATGGGCTTTCGCTATCGATAACCCACAGCAATATACCAACGGCGTAGTCACCGTTCCCACGACTTTCAATGCCGTGCTGACTCCGCAGCTTGATGGCGCCGCTACACCCGGCGTGCCCAACCTGATTCCTGACCTCATGACCAAGATGGCCTATGACACCAAGATGGGCGGGCGCGCATTCCACCTGGAAGGCGGCGGAGTCGTCACTTCAGTCAAGGTTACCGCGGTCCCCGGAGGCGGCACCACATTTAACAGCCATTCCGGTTTTGGCACGGCCGGCATGGGCGGCTTGAATCTTGAACTGGCCAAGAACTTCCGTGTGATGGCTTACGGCATCTACGGGACCGGCACTGCCCGGTACTTCAACGGCCTTGGACCTCAGTACGTTGTGGCGCCGATTGCCACCGGGCCCGGAGCATTTACGATCGATACCTCCATGGTCCACGCCGGTTCCGCTTACACCGGTATTGAAGCGACGATGGGTAAGACCCAGATTGGCGCTTACTACGGTGGCTATTACTTTGGACGGAATTCGTTCAACGACCTGACAGCAGCAGCCACGGCAACGCCAATCTCCTGCGCGCCGGGACATGTTGCAATCAACCGGCCTTGCATCGGCTTTGGCGGAACGAACTCGGCCAACAGCAATAACCGCGCCATCCAGGAAGGCAGTTTTGTTCTGACACAAACCCTGTGGAAGAACCCGCAATTCGGAGCGTTGTTGCTGATCAATGATGCCAGCTACTCGACCCGGGCTCCCTGGTTCGTGGCGGCAGGCGCACCCAAGAACGCCCATATGTTCATGGATCATCTGGTTTTGCGCTATGTAATTCCGTAACGCAAAGCACACTTTCCTCTGCTTTTCTTGCGCGCCAGCCTGACCAGCTGGCGCTTTTTTATCGAACAGCGAGCATTTGCAAGACATCACGAAAGATGACCTTTACGCTTTTTAACACTCATTTAACACTGCTTTGTTAGCTTCATCTCGTGCAAACGGATATCAATTCTGAGGAGCAACAATGAAACTGAGACTTGCGATGGCACTGGCCCTTGCGGCCGCGATGATCGGCTCGGCGAGCGCGAAAACGAATTCAACCGCGGGCCCGGAAACGGATTTGACCGGTGCGGGCGCAACTTTCCCGTATCCCATGTATTCCAAGTGGTTTGACGAGTACCACAATCAGCACTCTAATATCAAAATCAACTACCAATCCATTGGCAGCGGCGGCGGTATCAAGCAAATTCAGGCCGGTACCGTTGATTTCGGCGCCAGTGATGGTCCCATGACAGATGAACAGTTGGCACAGACCCCAGGCAAGGTTCTCCATATTCCCACGGTTCTCGGCGCTGACGTGCCTACTTACAACGTTAACGGTGTAACTGGCGAGCTCAAGTTCACACCGGACGTTCTGGCTGATCTGTTCCTGGGAAAAATCAACAAATGGAACGATCCTCGGCTGGCCAAGGCCAATCCCGGCGTCAAATTTCCCGATGAAGATATCGTCATCGTCCATCGCTCGGATGGCAGCGGAACTACCTACATCTGGACGGACTATTTGTCCAAGGTTAGCTCCGAATGGAAAGACAAAGTCGGTAAAGGTACTTCCGTTAACTGGCCTGTCGGGCTGGGCGGCAAGGGCAATGAGGGAGTGGCAGGAACAGTAAAACAAACGGAGGGCAGCCTCGGTTACGTCGAACTGATCTATGCCGTCTCTAATAAAATGCCTTATGGCAGCGTGCAAAATGCTGCTGGATCTTTTGTTAAGGCCAGCCTTGATTCAGTAACCGCAGCAGCTGCGTCCGTAAAAGACATGCCGGAAGACTTCAGGGTCTCCATCACCAATGCGCCCGGCAAGGATGCTTATCCGATCAGCAGCTTTACCTGGCTTCTGGTTCCGGCGGAATGGGCCGATGCAAGCAAGGAAAAAGCATTTGTTGATTTTCTGAACTGGATGGTTGACAAAGGCCAGACCATGACCTCTGCGCTGCAGTATGCGCCGTTGCCAAAGAGTGTGGCTGCGAAAGTAAAAGCGCGGATCAAAGAGATCAAGGTAAAGGCGAAACAATCAGCAAAGAAATAGCGCAAACAATCTTACTCCTTGGCAGGCGCCAGATTCTTACTGGCGCCTTTTTATGAATAGCGCAACTCGATTAAATCTGTGTGTTTCCAGGATGATGAAGTGAGATTTTTAACAATCTATTAACAATCGTCTGCTAGCTTCCAGTCATGCATACAGTGCCCGAACACAGGCCCTCCGGGAACCCTGAAGAGTCTGAAGAGCCACCCATACCGGAAACTGTCATGGCTAGCGAAAAGCTCCAAGTCGTGCCCAAGAATCGTGTGGGTATTCGGGAAAACGTCTTTGCCGATCAGGTCTTTCGCAGCTTTGTAATTCTCTGCGCTCTCGCGGTGCTCGCCATCGTAGGCCTCATCTTTTTTGAACTCGTTAGCCAATCTCGCCTTTCTATATCGAAGTTCGGGCTCAGCTTTCTCAAAAAACAGATATGGGACCCGGTTGCAGAAGATTTCGGCGCGTTGCCGTTTGTTTATGGAACAGTTGTTTCTTCGCTGCTTGGACTGTTGATCGCCGTTCCACTCTCTATCGGGACCGCGCTGTTTATTACGGAGATTTGCCCCGGCCGGCTGCGTCCAGTGCTCTCTCTGCTGGTGGAGCTGCTTGCGGCAATTCCCAGCGTTATCTATGGCCTTTGGGGCATCTTTGTCCTGGCTCCTTTTCTCCGCCTTCACGTGCAGCCCTTTCTGGCAAAGTATTTCGGCTGGACCAGTCTTTTCAGTGGGCCAAAATATGGCTGGGGGATGTTGGCGGCCGGCTGCATTATCGCCATCATGATTTTGCCGATTATCGCCTCCATTACGCGTGAAGTAATCACAGCCGTGCCGCGTGTGCAGCGCGAAGCAGCGCTGGCCCTTGGAGCTACAAAGTGGGAAATGCTGCGCATGGCGGTTCTGCGCAATGCCAGGCCCGGCATCTTCGGAGCTACGATTCTTGGCCTGGGACGCGCTTTGGGTGAAACCATGGCTGTAACCATGGTCATCGGTAATCGCCCGGAAATCGCCAAATCTCTGTTTGCTCCCGGCTATACCCTTGCCAGTGCCATTGCCAATGAATTCACTGAAGCGGTTGGCAATGTGTACTTCAGCGCCCTGATGGAGATGGCTCTTGTTCTATTTGTAATAACCCTCATCGTAAACGCGCTGGCCGTTTTGCTGGTATGGTCTATCACCCGGGGAATGCCATCGAGGTCCCTTGCCTAAAGCTAACCACACCACTTCCCTGCGTCGCAGGCTCTCCAACGGTCTGGCTCTTGGCTTGATCACAATGGCGGCCCTGATAGTAACTGTGCCGCTATTCCTGATCCTGGGGACAGTCGTGCAGCGCGGTCTCGGCGCTTTGAATTGGGCCTTCCTCACGCAAATTCCCAAACCCATTGGTGAAGAGGGCGGAGGGATGGGCAATGCAATTGCGGGATCGATGTTGCTTCTGGGCTTCGCCAGCCTCATCGGCATTCCATTAGGAATTGGCGCAGGAGTTTTTCTGGCCGAATATGGACGCAACAAATTTGGTAACGCCGTCCGCTTTACGGCGGACGCTCTAAACGGCGTGCCCTCGGTCGTGATCGGTATGACCGCTTGGGCCCTCGTCGTGGTCCCGCAAAAACATTTTTCGCTTATTTCCGGCAGTGTTGCCCTTGGCATCATGATGATTCCTGTGATTTCCCGCACGACTGAGCAAGTGCTCTTGCTGGTGCCACACACTATTCGCGAAGCTGCTCTTGGCTTGGGCATCCCCAAATGGCGGACTATCGTTTCCGTTGTGTTGCGCACCGCCAGCGCAGGGATTGTAACCAGCATCATGCTGGCTTTCGCCCGTATCGCCGGTGAGAGCGCGCCCCTCATCTTTACTGCCTTCGGCAATGAGTTCTGGAATATGAGCCCCAACGAGCCCGTAGCTTCGCTTCCCCTGCAGATATACAAGTATGCCATCCAGCCGTATGAGCAGGCGCATGCTCAGGCTTGGACCGCTGCCTTGGTTCTCATTACCATGATTGTGTTGACTGTTGTCTTTGTCAGGTTCGTGGTGAGCCGCGGTGTGATCAAAGGAGCCAGCTAATGGATGCCGGCATTCACGTTGCCAATCTCAATGCCTGGTTTGGGGCCAAGCAGGCGCTCTTCGATATTGGGATGGAAATTCCCGCAAAAAAGGCCACTGCCATCATTGGGCCTTCCGGTTGCGGAAAATCTACTTTTGTACGCTGTCTCAATCGCATGCATGAAACGCTACCCGAAACACGAGTGGAAGGCAAAGTACTCATCGGCGATCTGGATGTGTATGGCAAAGGTGTTTCGCCAGTTTGGATCCGCCGCCGCGTCGGCATGGTATTTCAAAAAGCCAACCCATTTCCGACCATGTCGATCTATGACAACGTGGCGGCGGGCCTGAAGCTGAATGGCTTTCGCAATCGGCGTGAACTTGATCAGGTTGTGGAGCATTCGCTCAAGCAAGCCGCGTTGTGGGACGAAGTCAAAGACGATCTGAAAAAGAAATCCGGGGCTAGCCTTTCCGGCGGCCAGCAGCAGCGGCTTTGCATTGCTCGCGCTTTGGCGGTAGAACCGGAAGTGTTGCTCATGGATGAGCCTGCTTCCGCGCTGGATCCCATCTCCACGGCCAAAATCGAAGATTTGATTTTCGAATTGAAAAAGGAATATACGGTCGTGATTGTCACCCATAATATGCAGCAGGCGGCCAGGGTGGCGGACTTCACTGCTTTCTTTCTCATGGGCAACATGGTCGAACTGGATAAAACTGAAACCATGTTTACCAAACCTTCCGATAAGCGCACGGAAGATTACATTACCGGGAGGTTCGGATGACGCGCACGCGTTTCCATCAGGGGCTTGACGATTTAAAACAGAAACTGCTTGCCATGGGCGGCATGGCGGAGCAGGCCG
>DASXIL010000112.1:0-6093 GCA_036497985.1 Candidatus Angelobacter sp.
AATCGGTAATACTGGTTGGCGTGCTCAAGGGCGCTTGTCTGTTTCTTAGCGACCTGGCGCGCCAGATCGAGCTTGACGCCACGTTTGATTTCATCGCCGTGCGGAGTTACGGCACACAAAAAGAGAGCGCCGGCGAAGTCCAGCTCATCAAGGATGTAACCACGCCTCTGGAAGACAAAAACGTGATCCTGGTGGAAGACATCCTCGATACTGGCCTGACCTTCAGCTTCCTCAGAAAGTTGTTGATGGCGCGCAAGCCGCGAACGCTCAAGTTCGCCGCGCTGCTGGATAAGCCCTCGCGCCGCCAGATGCCGGTACAGGCTGATTACGTCGGCTTTCAGATACCCGACGAATTTGTCGTCGGCTATGGACTGGATTACGCGGAGCGCTTCCGTAACCTACCGGACATATGCGTCTTTTCAGAAGACCAGTAAGTGACCGGTAAAGTAGTGATACAATCCGTTCTGGATGTCACAGGTCCTGACAGATCCTCAGGTTTCCATTCGGAACTGGCAAACGGTTGCCGGCTTCATTGACCATACCCTACTCAAATCAGAAACAACCTCAGATCAGATTGTGCGCCTGTGTGAGGAAGCGGCATGCTTCAACTTTGCGGCGGTTTGCGTCAATCCCTGGTGGATTGGTCTTGCTGTCTCGGTGCTGCATGGGACGCCGGTAAAAATTGCCGCCACCATTGGGTTTCCACTGGGTGCAAACCACACCACGGTAAAGCGCTTTGAGGCCGCCGAAGCCGTCCGCCTGGGCGCTCACGAAGTTGACATGGTCATGAATATCGGCGCGCTGAAGTCGGGCGATCGTCAGGCCGTGATGAATGACATTGTCGCCGTGGCAGAGGTTGCGCATGGCAGCGGCGCGATTGTTAAAGTGATTCTGGAAACTCCGCTGCTAACGCTGGAAGAAAAGATTCTTAGCTGCCAGCTCAGCCTGGCCGCGAAAGCCGACTTCGTTAAGACCGCCACAGGCTTCTTCGGCTCCGCGACGCCGGAAGATGTTTCCCTGATGCGCGGTGTTGTCGGCGATCAGGCAGGCGTAAAAGCTTCCGGTGGGATTCGTACCGCCGCCAATGCCAACACCATGATTGATGCTGGGGCCAACCGAATCGGCGCCAGCGCCGGCGTGGCCATCATCCGCGAACTGGGCGCACCCGAGTTCACGCCAAAAGTAAGAAATTAGAACACAGCAAATTTGTCCTTCTGGCGTATCCCATCCGTAACGGATTAAGGACATTTTTTCTCAACCTTTTCAGCGCTTGCTCCGTCACAATAGAAGCTCAATATTTCGCAGGAGGCATTACCGCAAGATGCGCAAGATTTTTGTCCTATTTACGTTTGTACTTCTTTCTCTTGCCAGCTGGGCCCAGAAGACCCATGACATGAGCCATGAAGGTTCATCCGGCGACGTTTTTGTCGGCTACTCGCTCCTCAACGGCGACACGCTCTCCCACGCCAGCGGATTTGAAGCCGCTCTTACTGGCAACTTGAATGACTGGTTCGGCCTGAAGGCTGACCTTGGCGGCAATTACAAATCATTTGGCGGTGGAACCGCGCGCGAGTACAACATTCTCTTTGGCCCGCAGCTTTCACACCGCGTGGACAAGTTCAATATCTTCGTCCACGGACTGCTGGGCGTTGCTCATGCCAGCGCTGATGGCGGTCCCAGCAGCACCGGCGCAGGCTGGGTCATCGGCGGCGGCGCGGATTACAACCTGAACTCCAACTTTGCTATCCGTCCAGTCCAACTGGATTACCACGGCGCGCATGTCTTTTCTAACACACAGAAAGATGCCCGCTATTCTGTGGGACTCGTCTATCGATTTAAATAATGGTTCCGACGAATCTAGCATCATCTGGAGGCTACAAATACGCGCGACGCCTTGGCAGGTGCTGTTGAATCCTCAATGGCAAGGAATACCCCTGTGACGGTGGGTATTGGAGTTTTATGCGACGCGAAATACACGGATGGGCCTTGCATAATCATGGCCGTTGACGACAAGGCCTCGTACGGTAACCCAGTAGTTTTATCTACTAGCGCATGCGGAAAATTTCATGACACACTTCCCATGGCTCCTCTTGCAATCGCAATCTCCGGCCACATATCCACTTGTGATGGTGTTGTAACCGAGTTCTGTCATCAGATTGCGCATATAAAGACGAAGCGCGAAGACAGCAACGATTTACCTGGATTGCGTCATGAAGACTTTAGGACTGCAATTCTGGATGGCAGGAGAATCGAATATCGTGATTTCATGAATGAATCACTCCAGTCGTACCTTGGAATGTCGCGGGATGAATGGCTAAGAGAAATAGATCGTGAAAAGAAACGCAAGGGACTGGCCGTCGCACGCGCATGCATGAAATATTTTCCTGTTGGCCTAATTGTTGGGGGATTCTTGAGACCTAACCCTAAACATTGGATTCTTCTCAGGGCGCAAGGAGCACAGCAAACTGAAACAGGAGCGCAGCATTACGCAACCGGCATCGGCGCAATGAAAGCTTTAGAGAGGCTGTCTGAACGCAAACAAAGCGAGTACATCTCAGCTCCCCGATCACTTCTTCACATTGCTGAGGCGATGAGGAGAGCAAAACAGGCATTTCCGCAGGCGATAGGAGACCCCGCCGATTACATGATTCTGCGCGCCAACAAGCCAATGATGCGCTTTAAGAGAAATGCCGAGTGCTTGCAACGATGGCTGGTGGAATTTGCCAACAAACCGACCGACGGAATACAAGCTGATATCAAATATCGAGAAGAATTTGAGAGCGGGTTATACGAGTACAAGTCAACGAATATTTAAGGCGCAGTTTGCCGCGCTAAAATTGCGCTACTCGCTGACTACTGTTGGAACTCGACACCTCCAATTCCTCCAGGGCGATTGGTTTGTTTAAGACCTGTTTTCCACCGCGTCGCGCCGGCGCAGCTAACTGTTATCATCATGGATGGACCCGATGGCCACAACCACACCACCACAGCGCGTGGACGTTGAAGCACTTCTTATCGAAGTGGCTGACGTTCTTAATACCACGCTCGATCTCGACACGCTTCTGCAGCGGGTGGCCGAGGTGGTGAAGCGCGTCATCGATTATGAAATTTTTTCCATTCTTTTGTTGAATGAACGGGCGCAGGAGTTGCGTTTCCGCTTTCAGATTGGCCATCTTCCTGAAGTCGCGGAGCGCATTCGCGTGAAGGTGGGCGAAGGTGTGACCGGCCGCGCCGCGCAGGAACGCCAGGCGATTCTTGTAGATGACGTCTCCAAGGAAACGCATTACATTGATGCGGTTCCACGCGTACGCTCAGAGCTGGCCGTGCCGTTGATCAACAAGAACCGCGTTATCGGCGTAATGGACCTGGAAGCCCGCGAACGCGCTTATTTCAAAGAAGAGCATGCGCGGCTGCTCACGCTGATTGCTTCGCGCATCGCCGTAAGCATTGAAAATGCGCGGCTGTACACGCGGATCGTCAAGCAAGCCGGCACCCTGTCGCTACTGAATGAGATCAGCCGCGATTTAACCTCAATTCTGAATGTTGACCAGTTGCTCAAGCGCATCGGAGATCTGCTATTAAAGATCATCGATTACCACATGTTCTCCATTCTGCTGCTGGATGCAACCAAGCAGAAGCTGGTACACCGTTTTTCTGTCCGCTTTAAGGAAAATGTCCAGATCAAGCATGACATTCCCGTGGGTCGCGGCCTGGTGGGCGCAGCGGCGCAAAGCAAAAAGCCGGTGCTCGCCCCGGATGTCGCCCGCGATCCACGTTATATCAAAGCTAATCCTGAGACGCGCTCCGAGCTTTGCGTCCCGCTGATATATAAGGACGAGGTCATCGGCGTTCTTGATCTGGAACACACGCGGCGGGGTTATTTCACTGAAGACCATTTGCGCACTGTGAGCACCCTTGCTGCACAGGTTGCTATTGCGATTGAGAATGCAACGCTCTATGAACGAATCGCGCGTGAAGAACAGCGCATGGAGCGCGACCTGGCCATGGCGCGTGAAGTGCAGCACCATCTGCTTCCGCCCACGTGTCCCAGCATGCAGGGAGCGGAAGTTGCGGCACGGTTCAATCCGGCGCACGCCATTGGCGGCGATCTCTATGATTTTCTCGACTACACGCTGCCCCGCGCCTGCATCGTTGTGGGCGATGTTAGCGGCAAAGGCGCGCCTGCAGCACTCTACGCAGCGTTGGTCAGCGGTATCCTGCGTAGCCTGGCCCGCGATGAACCTTATCCCGCGGACATGCTGCATGCCGTTAATCGATCGCTGAACCATCGCCGCCTGGACGCGCAGTACCTGGTCCTTACCTGCGCGCTTTGGGACGACGAGAAGCGCACATTGCGTGTGGCCAACTCAGGAAATCCCCGCCCCATTTACTGCCATGACGGCCATGCCCACATGCTGGAGGCTGCCGGCCTTCCATTAGGCATGTTTGAAGACGTTTCCCATGACGAAGTCACAATTCATGCCCAGCCGGGCGATGTGTTCGCCTTTTTTAGTGATGGAATTGTTGACGCCAGCAATTCTAAAGATGAACCGTTTGGCCGCACCCGCGTGGAGCACGTGATTGCAAAGCACGCAAGCGGCACCGCCCGGGAAATTGTGGACGCAATTTTCAGGGCAACAGACGAGTTCGCCGCCGGTGCTGAGGTCTTTGACGATCAGACTATGGTCGTTCTTAAAGTCAAGTAATCCGCCCAATGCCAGCGACCGCTCTTCCTTGCGATGCGAGAGGTATGACTCCGCTTCGCACCAGATTCGCTAGCGCCCTGCCTTGAACCTCCGCGTAAGGTTATCAATCCAAAGTCTTTTTGAAATTTTAATCTTCCTCTCGCTCGATTCTAATAACCCAGGCGCATTGTATGCCTGAGGGCTGACACCGTCTTCCGGCAGTGCAGGTCGAGATGGCCGCGCAAAAACCATCTGCGGTCGATTTGCATGGGTCTATTTGACATCGGCAACAGGTCCCAGAGAGAGATAAATAGGGACCGGGCCATTGCGTGTCAGCGCTGTTCCGAGACCACGGCCAATGAACCGTGGCCGGGTGCAGGTAAACACTTAAGGAGCGCAGCCAATGAGCCGTAAACAGCCTGAAGGATTTTTTTTGTCTGAAAATTCCTCCAAAGCTAGACTTCGGGAAGCAGAAAACGCAAGAAACAATCGAGCAGAGATCGTCAAAGCCTATTCACAGGGCAAAGTCTCTCGTCGCGATCTCATCAAGTGGGGCTTAATCACAACTGGTGGCGTCCTGGCCCCCATTCACGGTCTTAACCCATTCGTCAACAGCGCCTATGCGGGTTCATTAAATGGTCCCACCGGCGCGCCGCCCAGCCCTGGACTCAACGGTCTGGCATTCACGCAGCCCATGCTTCGCTTTGAGCTGCTTGAGCGTAATCCAATCTCTTCAGCCACTCCGGCCCCAACAGCATTAGCCAATCAGACGCCCATCAACATGGCCCCTGAATTGGGCGGCGGACTGGGACCTATGGAAGGCCGTCCTCCGGGACAGGATTGGGCACACCAGCGTTTTGATGAATTCGCGCCGCAAGTCTTGATTGAAGCCACGCAGGAAGGCGCAAAGGTCAACACCAAAAACGGCCAGAGCATCCATCCCAAGTTCCATCCCAATCTTCCCGATCAAGGTCCGTTGGCACTGTGGACTTTTAACGGCACCATTCCGCCAAAGTTGGCGATTGGCCGTTACGGCGAACCGATCATCTTCCGCCATCACAACCAGCTTCCCGCTGATGTCACGAAAAACGGTGGTTTTGGACGCCACACAATTTCTACCCACGAGCACAATGGACACCACGGCGCGGAGAATGACGGATTTACCGGCGCGTTCTTCTTCCCTGGACAGTTCTATGACTACCACTGGCCGATTATCCTGGCCGGGCATGACAGCATCAACGTTGACGCTTCCGATCCAATGGCCGGCAGCCCGACGGATGCCGGTGGAATCAACAAGGTGCCGGGTGACTGGCATGAAACCATGTCGACCCACTGGTTCCACGATCACATGTTCAGCTTCACTTCGCAGAACGTGTACAAGGGCAACGCTGCCATGTTCAACATCTAC
>DASXIL010000113.1:0-2511 GCA_036497985.1 Candidatus Angelobacter sp.
GCCTTATTTGCATCGGGTGGCCGCGTCTTATTTGCTCGTACGCTGCAAGAACATCTTTCAAAATGATAGGGAGAGACCATCCATCCATCAAAAGATGGTGGCTGCTCCATATGAATGTGTGGCATGACGGTTCCGTTTTGAACAGTGCAAAACGCATCAGTGGCGGTGTTTTTAGGTCGATTCCCTGTTCGCGGTCGTGCCCCAGGAACTCGTTCAGCTTATGTTCCCGCTCCGCACCAGTGGCGTGGCTCCAATCGCCGTAATAAAAGTTCAAATCGACCGAATCGACAATCACTTGCACCGGCTCGTCAGAAACAATTTCCGCCTCAAAGCATGCCCTCAATGATGAGCGGCTGTTTACCACGTGCTGCCATGCCACACAAAACGTCTCTTTGTTCAAATTGCCGGTCAACTCACATACCAATTGGGTCAGGTATGTTCCGTTACGCGGCTCGAACAGACTGTGGAAAAGCATTCCCTGCTGGATTGGCGACAGCGGGTATATATCGGCAATCCGGCTGTATGCTTTCTGCAGGCGCTCAAGCTGCCGCTCGGTTAGCTCGGCCAGCGGGAAGTCCGAAGGCGCGTGTTCGCTCTCTGTACCTGAAGCACAATGGTCAATCAGGCTGGTCAGTTGACGAATGAAGCTGCCGGCCAGCTGCACAATCGATCTTCGATCATGCACATTCTTGCTATAAGTCCACTGCGTCTGCAGGCGGCCATCCTTTATATAGGCGTCAATTTCGATTAAATGGCTGCGCCGACCCTCGCTGCTCCGCATCAGGCCTACAGGATCATCACTCAGCATAAACAAAGACGATGCTGCGCATATCCGGCCCCATTGTCCAAGATAGTTGAAACTGATTTCCGCCTGCGGGAACTGCTTCATGGGTTTTGAAGATAAGTACCGCAGCAGACCGTGGCCTATGCCTTTGCGCGGAACCTTTCGCAACTGCTCTTTGACAGAGCGCAATAACTCACCCAGCGCGGAGCGAGGTTTTAACTCAAGCACAACAGGAAAGATTGTGGTGAACCACCCAACTGTGTTTGATAAGTTTGCTCCGGGAACAACCTCTTCCCGTCCATGCCCCTCTAGATCAATGCGAACTGTGTCCGTTCCCGCCCAACCCGCAAGCGTCTGCCCCAGTGTCGTCAATAGAATGTCATTGATCTGCGTGTGATACGCGTGCGCGGTCCGTTGCAACAGCTTCTCCGTGTCCTTTATTCCAAGCGCAATGGAAAAAACTTCTGCGGTTGCCGCCGTGTTCTCGCCGTCAAAGTCTCTGGGCAGCGGTTTGATCGTCTTCAATGCTTGTGTTGTCCAGTAGCTCAGTTCTTGCAGCGTAGTCTCTGTTTGCGCATGCTGTAACAGCAGATCAGACCATTCCCCGAAAGAAAGCATCTCCTGCGGGAGTACGGCCTCTTCGCCACGCTTCAACTGCTCATAGCTCCTCTGCAAATTCGCCAGCAGGATGCGCCACGAAACTCCATCCACCGCCAGATGGTGAATCACGATCAGCAAGTGGTGAGGACTGCCAGATCCACCGTCGAAGTACACCGCGCGCATCAAGTCGCCTGCTTCTAAGTCCAGGCTTTGCTGGGCTTCAGTCGCAGCCATTTCAATCTCTTTGGCGTGGTTTTCCCTCAGGCTGGAGAGGAACACAGACCGCATCATCTGATGACCAATGGCCTCTGAGCTTGCTTGCCGCCATCCCTGCTCCGTTCGCTGAAAACGCATCCGCAGCGCATGGTGATTTGCCCACAGCGCCTGGAAAGCTTTCTCCAGCACTTTCACCTTCAGAGGACTCTTTACCTCCAGCATTAACGCCTGGTTGTAGTGATGGGGTTCGGGCAATTCCTGTTCAAAGAACCAGCGTTGAATTGGAGTGAGTGGCACTGGGCCGTCATGCGGAACTTGAGGAGCCACTCTCTCAACCCAGCGCTTCGCCGCTGGGGCCAGTGACGCGACCGTCTGGAAACGGACCATCTGTGCCGGAGTGATTTCCGAACCGGCATCCCGCGCACGCGCGACCACCTGAATGGCCAGGATCGAATCTCCACCCAGCTCAAAGAAGTTGTCGTGAATTCCTATGTCTTTCCGGCGCAGGATTTCCTGCCATATCCTGACCAGTTCTTTTTCAACTTTGTTCTGCGGCGGAGCAAACCCAGTTTCTCCTTTGATCTTTTCCGGTTCGGGCAGAGCCTGCAAATCCAATTTGCCGCTGGGCAAGACCGGAAACTGTTCGAGCACCATGATTCCAGCCGGCAACATGTATTCCGGTAAGGTTGTTTTCAAATAGCTTCGCAATAATGCAGGGAGAACTTCCTGATGCGAGGTCACATAGGCAAAAATCCGATTGCCTCCTCCGGCCCGGCTTCTGGCAATCACCACCGCGTCGTCAACAGCTTCGTGTTTCTCCAGTTCCGCTTCAATTTCCCCGAGTTCAATGCGGAAGCCCCGGACCTTGACCTGCCTGTCTGTCCGTTTGAGGTACTCAATATTTCCGTCCT
>DASXIL010000114.1:0-3027 GCA_036497985.1 Candidatus Angelobacter sp.
ACTGCTTTCGCGAGGCCTTGTTCCGTCAATTCTGCGGCTCGTGGTGGTTCTCACTGTCACTGGTTTAATATTTAGGCCTATTATGATACAGCAATGCAGAGTAAGCGTTTGCCTGACTCTGGAAACCGTTCGAGGAGAAAGGTCCTCAACCGTTTGCTCTCGTTGAATCGCTGAAGCGCCACTCTGTCCGAGGCCTGAAAGATCGTGCTGTTCGCGGATCCCTGCGACCTGTGCACAAATCAGCAGCCACATACAACTGCCGCACTGTGCCTTTCTGTTTCTGACCGCCCAGTCCTTGCGAATCCCCATGCAGGCACAAGACACTTCTCTATGCACGCCCAGCAATTTCCACCTTCCACGTTGTGTAGGCATCGGCTGCGATCTATTGTCGCGGTCACCAGCTTGAAAGCTTGCTTTTGCAGTAGTATCAAGGGTGCGATCGCTCGATTGGGACGTGAGCGAGTGCCTTTGCCAGGCGCGCGGGAGCAACCGCGAGTAGTCCCATGGCAATCGGAGTTGGATTGCGCGCTCAAGCAACATCGTCAGCCGATTCGAGTGGTCCTTGAAAGATCAGATTGGCGGACGGCGCTCATGTTCGCCAATAACGCGCTGGCCGTGAAGCCTCATGGCGTCGAGGCCGAAAAAGCGGCAAAGGAATGCAACTCGGCGTCGATCGCCCGCGGTGACTGAAACCCTAGACAGGGTTGTCCCCCAAACAGCATGAGCAGCAGTTCCTGTCTCGCTGCAAGATAACGTTTACCAACTGCTAGGATTTAAGCGTATCATCGAGTCGCGGATGGAAAATCATCCCGGATTCACGGTCTGCGGGCTTCGGCGCCGCCAAAATGGGACATTGTCATCAATCTCGGCTACCCGCCCCTCGCGGGATCACCCGACGCCAACTCGCCTCCCGCTTTATGGTGTTTGCTTTCCTCTCCACAGGAGCGCTACTCGCAACTCTCGCGGCCGCGAGAAATCCGCCGGCAAGGGCGCCTCAAGAAGAGGGGAAGAAGACGCCCTCTTTGCGATGGGATCCGCCCAGGGTGGACTCTCGCGTGCTTTCGCTTTCTACGATACCTTCTTGCTCTCTTCCCGATGTTCTGAAGCATTCCGGACAACGCGCCCAGGAGTTAGTCGACCATCTTCAGAACCTTATCGCCCACGAGCAAGTTCGCTACCAACAAACCGAGAGGCCGGGCACGGTAGGGGCGTCCTCCGTTACAGGTACCATACCGGTTCGCTCCAACCAGACAGAGATGTCTATCAACGCGAAATTCGACTACCTGGTTGATTTCGGTGAAAAATCCCAGCCGCTGAATATCCGTGAAACTCGCACTCGTTTAGATGCCACCGACGACGGCCACCTCGGCGACATTTTAGACAAAGGCCTGCCGGTTTTGGCCCTGATCTTTTATTCCGATCTGCAAAACGATTATGAAAGGCGCTGCGAGGGTTCTGCCGAGTGGAATAACCAGCCTGCATGGGTTGTTCACTTCCGCCAAATTAAAGGGAAGCGCCCCCGCACGATGTCCATGCCAACCGGGACGGAAACCCATCCCCATTCCGAGGCAGAAGTCCGCCCGCTCAGTCTCAAAGGACGTGCCTGGATCGACGCGGGATCGGGTCAAGTGATGCATCTCGAAACGAATCTGGTGGAACCGATTCTCATGATTGATCTGCAGGAGCTTGCGGTCTCTGTGGATTACGCTCCGGTGAAATTTCAGTCGCAAAATGTTGAACTGTGGCTGCCCCAATTTGCCGTCGCGTACACGGATTATGCCAGGCGGCGAATGATCATTGAGCACACTTTTTCCGATTTCCAGCTTTTTTCTGTCCACACGCAGCAAGTTACTCACTTGAAGGACGACCTGGGCGAACTTGAGGTCCCCAAAATACTTGAAGTCCCGAACGCAGCTCCAAAATCCAAGTCGTCAGACAATCTCAACGCCCAGTCGGGGTTGAGGAAAACAGCCACGACGAGCCCCGGGCCAGCTTCCGCACCACATGGCTATCGCTGGTCGCCCCCTAACGTTGATGAAAGTGTTACACCGGTAGAGTCGAGCTTAACCTGCAATGTCGAGGAAGTGCTGCAAAATGCCGGGCGGAGAATCCAGGAATTTGTGTCGAGTCTGGAACAATTTACGGCCACGGAATCCTTGTTGCAAGAAACGATCAATAAATCGGGAGAGGTTTCCAAGACGGAAAAGCGAATGTATGACTACCTGGTTTCGATCCAGGAAATCCGGCCCGGTATTCTCGATGTGCGAGAATATTTGAGCAGCGGTCCTACCTCCGTCGGTCCCCCGGATGGGTTTACAACAAAAGGGCTGCCCGCACTCGTGCTTATTTTCCATCCATACTATTTCGATACTTTTTCCATGCGGTGCGAAGGGCTCGCCACCTTGCGCGGGCAGCGAACCTGGCAGATTTATTTTCGTCAACGAGATGATAAACCGAACAGAATTCGAGCTTACGCAACCGGAGTGAATAGCCCGCCACATCCAGTCGCCTTGAAGGGGAGGGCGTGGTTTAATGCGGACTCCTATCAAATCGTGGCCTTGCAGGCGGACTTGATCGATAGTATTCCCGACATCCGGCTCACGGTTGACCACACTGCTGTCGAGTATGGGCCAGTACATTTCAGCAGTCGAGGCGTGGACATGTGGCTCCCGCAAACAGCTGAACTCTACAGCGATTTCAGAGGGAAACGAATTCACCAGCGGATGAACTACACTGACTACATGCTGTTCGCGGTGGACGAAAAGCAAATCGTCACACCACCAAAAATCAGTCCTTGATAGGCGGTTGCCACGTCGTCGGTTCGCGGCGCGGAAGTGATAGCGCGCACGGGGCCGTTAGAAATGGGGAGTCGTGTTCGATCTCCATCACAGCTGCGAACTCCAAGAATAGAGTCAGACGCTCAAACGCAGTGCGACGCAAGCACAGCGATTTTATTTGTTCCTGCCGCACAACAACGGCGTACACATTTCACTAGATAGGCCTGCGTTGTCGAAAAGGGAAGTGAGA
>DASXIL010000115.1:0-10790 GCA_036497985.1 Candidatus Angelobacter sp.
ACCTGGGGACCAATTTGCTTGAGGCGCTTTTCCGCTGCGGTGGCCTGTCCTTGTTCAGCCTCGATGCGGCTGCGCTCAATCGCGAGATAGGCGCGGTAAAACGCGGTTGTCTTGCTTTCTGGCTGATTTTGAAAGATCGATTCAGAACGCGAAAAGGCCAGTTCGGCGTTTTTTCTGTCGCTATTTTTCAAATACAAAATTCCCAGCCGGAAATAGGCGATGGCTTTAAAATCAAGCCGACCCTTGATTTCCTCCAGCATGGAAACCGCTTCGCGCTGCAAGGCAAGGGCCATGTGCCAGAGTCCCTGATGAACCGACGCTTCTTCCAGATCGGAGTAAAACTGAAACGCTCTCTCCGCGCGATAGGTCCCGCTCCAGAAAAATTCGAGACCCGGCAGGTCAACGCGCCACGATTGCGGAGTCCTACCTTCGGAGGTGCTCAACACCGATTCAGAGGAGTGAGCGTACAGACGTAAAGATGGATATCTTGCCGCATCGGCCAGCTCTATAGATTGCAGAGCATACTTTCTGGCAAAATCCAAATTGCTGTCCATCTCTTCACATATGGCGTGTTCATAGGCAGCTTCGATTTCCATCGCTTTGTATTTTCGAGATACTAAATAGCTGTCTAAAGCGGCGAGCTGCCTGATGCACTCTTTTGCCTTCGACTGCCGGCGAAGAGCATAAATATAGGCGACCTGACTCCTGGCTGCGCCGGAGATATTCCCGTATCGTTGGAATTGAGCTCGCGCGAGAAGAGCATCGTGTATCGCGATGGTGTATTTCCCTTCATAATTCGCGGCGAGTGCCGAGACCAGTAGCTGAACAGCTCTGGCGGGATGCGGCGACTGCTCAAACTCTATCAGCCAGCTATCGCCGTGGTCCTGAAGAAGAACCTGGGCCAGACGGTTCAGCCCGGAGCGATAATTTTCCGAACCCTCCTTCAGGAGCCATTCTTTGACAGCGAGTTCCGCGTAAGATTCGCTGGCGACGTTATCAACAGGACTTCGCTGATTCAGTGTTTCCAGCGCTGTCTCTGAATTGTTTATTTTGGCGAGGGTGCCGAGGCGGGACTTTTTTTTTCCTGAATCTGATTCAGATGTTTCTGCGCTTCTCCCGCCCAACCCGGATCTTTTTCGATTTTCAGCAGGCGGTTCCAATCATCAATCGCGCATACATAATTCTGGGCTTTCTCACAAGCCACAGCCTGGTTGTGAAGGGCAATAGGATCATTGGGGTTTTTCTGCAGCACCGTGCCCAGAAGATCGATTGTCCGGCCATACTCATTCGGATCGTATGCAGCTTTTTCATATAGCGCCATGGCGCGGACCATGTTAATTTCCGATTGTTGAGCCGGGTTCTTATTTTCGATCTTTTCCAAGGCTTCAAGCGCCGGTTTGAATTGCCAGTCCAGCAGGTACCAGCGTGCGCTCAAAAGGAGCCACTCAGGGTCGTCTGGATGCGCTTTCAATTGACCGGAGATTACTTCGGCGGCTTTGCGAGACGATTCTGGCAATTGAAGCAATGGAGTTGGATCGCCTGATCGTTTTTGGTGAAATTCACTATACTTCGCGTAAGGAATCCGCATTTCCAAATTCCGCTGTTCCGTAGACGCCTGGGCCAGCAGCACTTCGACCTTTTCCGGTGTGTCACGCTGCGCCAAATAGATGGGGAAGGTAATCGCGGCCACGGCGACAACGGCGGCAATGGCGGGGACGAGAACCCATTTCCAGAAGAAGGGCTTGTGTTCACCGGTTAGATTTGTGGATGATTTCTGAGTTGCTGACTTCTCATCGGTCGCAGGTGCAGGAGCTGGTTGCACACCGCCGGCCTCCAGCATCTTTCGGGCGGTGTTTTTCTGCCACTGAGTTGACGAGCTTTGCAGGTTGGCCAGGGCTGCCTGCTCTTCCGGAGTGAAATCGTCAGAGAAGTCTTCAGTAAATGTCCGGAGCAGGGGACCGCAATGGTCACAGGTGGCGGCGTGCTGGGTGAGCTGGGCGGCGAGAGCGTCCGGAGTAAGGCCGGCTGCGAGCTGGCGAAGGGCGTCGTCGCTGGGGCATTCCGGGGTGGGAGCCGTTCTCACCTGGGGATCCGCCGGGTACTTTGAGTTCGCGAATTTCGAGTCCGCGAGAGCTGAGTCTGTGGGCCTTTCGTCTCCGGATTTAGAATCCGCCAACCATGAACCGGAGAAAGTGGCGTCCGCCGGCGCTGGCTCGGGCAGCAGCGCGAAGCTGCGACGGTGAAAATCGAGCACGCGGTTGCGGCAGGAAGCGCAGTCAGCGAGGTGGGCTTCAACGCGTTGATCGTTCATGTTCTGATCATCAATGCTCAGATCATTGCTGCTCTGATGATCGACGCGCTGACGCTCGTCACCCTGGGCCGCATCCGGTCCCGCACCGGAAGTTCGATTCCCGTAGCTTTCAATTTGAGCACTGCTCAAATGCTCAGATTGTTCAGTCACTGGTCCCACATCTCCCTTATATAAACGTCGTTCCGGCGGTCTTTCCTTTCATTTCATTGCCCCGCGCAACGTGCGCACTTATAGACCCATGGCCCTTTAGGAAAACTGGTTTACAGTCCGCAAAATGCGTTTTTCCCGGTGGGGAATCCGCTTTGGGCTTATTTCCATTAACAAATGCCGCTCAAGACAAAAATCTCGTTCCGAAATCTCTTTCTCGAACCCAGCTTTCAAACTTTGTGATCGGACAAAAGTATATGCCAAATTGAGGGGTTATCCGCCAGAAGCCTGCTTTCTTGGCGGGGGTGGAGGACCTTTGAGGCAGGCTTTTACGTAGCGAATGAGCCGCAATAGCGTGCTCTCAACTCCTTTTGTACCTAATTTGATGCCGGGCAGCTGGGAAATGGCTTTTGCGGTGAGTCCCTGACGATAGTAGAGCCAGAAGATGGTGTAGTCGCGGGTGAAATGTGGTTCTGAAGCCAGTTTCGCCAGGCAGCGATCGATTTGTCCCATCAAAATAGCCATCTCTGCGGGCTGGAGCGAATTTGGACGGAAAGGTCCGGCTGGTCTAACATCGTCAAGATTTTCTTCTTCGCGTCCGCTGCCGTGCTTATCGCTGTCTTTTCTGCGGAAGTAATCTTCTACTACATGGGAAGCCACAACTTTTAGGAAGCCGTAGAAGCGAGGTTCGTCCTGAAAATTGAAGTCCCGCAAAGCTTTGAAATTATTGACGCAAAGCTTTAGGTAAGTGTCCTGGACCAGATCGTCGACAAGATCGGGTTTGGGACCTATGCGGCGAAAGACACACCTATTGACTACGCCCGCGATCAGAGGCTGGGTCCGGCGCACAAGCTCCGTCCAAGCATCTAGATCCTGCGTTTCGAGACAATACAACAGAAGCTCTTGTAAAGACAGCTTTCGAGGGTCCATCTGGAAGTGGCTGGCGGCATTCTAACCGACTCAGATTAAAGGGCAAGCACTTTCTTACGGACAAACGGCATTAGGCTCTGATTGGTCAAAGTATTAGCAAATTCTAAAGAATAGATGGCAGGGATGATGGCCGGCTGTTTTACGGCTATCGGCTATGGGTGCTCCGAATTCGGGTAGAAGCGTTGACGCAGCGTTCGAGTCAGTGCCTGGTTGGCGGGCTGGGATACAAGTTCCAGCGGAGAAGCAGCATATCTCCAGGCGATCCAGAATGTGGCTACAAGAAAAAGGCCGGTGATGAGGAAGTTCTGCCAGGCATTGAGCGCCCACTGGCCGTGCCAGGTGAGTTGCAGCGTGTTGGAGAAAGGCTTGAGGTAGGGGATGGGCCACTGGTCGCCGTCGGGGCCGCGGGCACCGATGAGGTCGCACAGTATGTGCAGGTGGAAGCTGATGAAGACCAGAAAGGCAGTGAGTCCGGGGTGCGAGGTCGAGCGGCGGATTGGGGCCTGTGGTCCGCGAATGGCCGGGCCGGAGGTGAAATCAGAAAACGATCCGGAGGAAGCGAGCGGGCCAGCGATAACGTAAGCGGCAAGGGTACAGACCAAAGCAAATGCCAGCGTATGCAGTGAATGATGGTACTGAGAAAACCACATCAGCGGATGCGATGTGTTGCGGGTTAGAAGTTCAGGAATGATGCCGAGGCCGTCGAGATCAGGCGCCACGGCTGCGGCAACGACTAACGCTTTCTCGCGGCGGGTGAGCGTGGTGGGGCGGCCCGTCGGTGAGACCGAGGCGAGCAGCCATCCGGCAAAGAAATGAGTTACAGGACTCATCGGCTCAAAAAAATTTTCCTCATCGCGCTGCAATGCTGACAGAGAGTTTACCTTCAGTGTCTGGGAGCACTAACAGCAATTCTGGCCATCGCACAGCGACACTGACAGAACGTTGTCTTGCCGAATCGATGCATGGCTGCGCGATGCGCTAGTATGGGTCAGCATGCAGATTTCGACAAGGTTACTGTTGCCGACGGCGGTGGCATTGCTCGCGACGACCGCGATCGCGACGACCGCGAAAACGGCCACGACCGCCACGGCTGTTTCTTCCCATAACATTGTGGCGAGCGCGCTGGCGCAATCGGCCAAAGAACCCCAGGCGGCCAAAGGATCTCAGCCCCAAGCCACGAAAGAGCCGCAGGCCACGAAAGAGCTTCCAGCTAAAGTCACGAAAGAGCTTCCATCGAACGCCGCGAAAGAGCCCCAGGCGAAGGCGGCTACTGAATTTATGAAGCTCGATGCAGCAACGCTGCCAATCATCAAAAAGATACCAATTGGCGGCGATGCGGACTGGATTGGCATTGGGTTTGGCTCAGTGTGGGTGACGGTGGCAAAGAACAATGAGGTGGTGCGCGTGGACCCCGTGCGCAACGTGATTCAAGCCAGAATCGCTGTTGATAAGGAACCTTGCTATGGGATCGGGATTGGCGTGGACCATGTGTGGGTGCTCAATTGCCAGGGCAAGACGCTGACGCGCATCAATCCAAAAACCAACGTGGTGGATATGCGCGTGCCGGTAAAGATTGACGACAGCGGCGAGGGATCGATTGCCGTGGACGAGCGCTACGTCTGGTACGCCAGCAATGAAGATGGCCACGCAAGCACGCTGTCACAGGTTGAGGTAAAGACCGGACGCAAGCTGAAAGGCGTCGCCGTGGGAAAAGATACCGGCGTGGTCAAGCTGGCATTTGGGTCGGTATGGGCGATCAGCTCGGGAGAAGGGAACGTCTATCGGGTTGATCCGGCAACGAAGAAAGTCACGGCCATGATCACGGTGGCGGAAGGCCCGCGCTTTACCACTGAGGGAGCAGGCTCCCTGTGGGTGCTGAGCCAGTCGGATGGCAGCGTTTCACGCATCGATCCGGCCAGCAACAAAGTGGTGGCCGTTATCCCGGTGCACGTTCCAGGCAAAGGCGGAGAAATCTGCTATGGCGGCGGATTTATCTGGGTCACGATGGACGGAAACCCGGTGACGCGCATTGATCCGGCGACGAACAAAGTGATTGATCAATACGGCAATTATCCCAAGGCAGATGGCATCCGCTATGGGTTTGGATCGGTATGGGTAAGCGATCACGGCAAAGGCGAGCTATGGCGGATTGATCCGGGGAAGATGCGTGGCCATTGATGCTCCGCGAGACGCCGGCGATCAAAAGACCGCCAGCCTCATGATCAGGTAAATGAGCGATAAAACGACGACTAGAAGCGCCAAAGCGGCGAATGGCCGCAGAGATTTCAGTGGAATTTCTTTGCCGTCCGGCTCGCGGTCAAGGGTCGGTAGCCCGCGATCTTCTCTGATCCGATTTCTTGCCGAGTGTATATCGATTCCCACTGCTGCGAGGGCCGCCAGCACGTCTGAACTCTTTTCCCGCAGCAAGCCCAGCAACAGATGCTCGGTGCCAATCGGCTTGCTCGCCAACCTATCTGCTTCTTGCGCAGCATAGGTCAGAACACGCTTGCCGGTGTTTGACAGCGGAAGGTCGACAGATGGGGAAAGTTTTGTAGAGGACTGAGGTTTCAACTGCTTACGAAAACTTTCGGCTTGGGCGGACAAAGAGAAAAGCTGGTTCGCTTTAGAATCGGCGTCGTGGGTCAGGCTGAGCAGTAAATGTTCCGGTTCGATATATGCAGACCGCGATTGCTGAGCTTCCCATCGAGCAAAGAAGATTGCTCGCCGAGCGTCTTGTCGGTATCTCTCAAACATTTCTGAATTGTCCGCTGAGCATTATAGTCAGCTGCCAAATGCGAAGGGTTTCGCTGCGAAAATATCCTCCTTTCGTTATTTATTTGCTATAATAATTCAGCCTGTGGTTCCGTCATCTCCAGTGGGACAGAATGCAGGGCTTGGGCGATTGGATAAAAATAAAGATTTAGAAGCAGCCCGCAACGGGAAACCGTTGCGTTTTGTGTTTTTGAAGACTTTGCGACCCTCTGCCGATCTGGGATTGGGTCACCCAGGCGTTACGCAAGCGTGGATTTGTGGAAGTGTCTTTGTTTGCAACGAGAATAAGGAATGACGGGTGGGGGCTGTTACTTGGGCTGAGAGGCACAGGCAGAGGGCTGTTAAAGATCGCCGTGATCGCACGTGATCGCCGTCATCGGCGTCATCGGAAAGCAAGCCCATATCCTCAAGAAGATTGGTTCCTCGGCATTGAACAGATATCCGAGGCTTGGGGAGTTGTCGCAGGCGAGGGAGCCCGGCGAGGGTGCCTGCGCTCCACAGCATCATGATCCATAAGCTTTGGTTGCTCACAGGGCTTAGTCGGAAGTCCGGGTCAACAGGTTTGAGGGACACCACGGACGTCGCGCCTTTCGTCCTAAGGTGAATGGCTGGACTGAGGGAACGGAATGGGAACTTGCGTAGTAACATTCAGATAGAAGCACTGGAGAAATCTGATTGTGGCAACAAACGGCACTGAATTTGAGTCGGTAAGAACGGTTTCCGTGGTGCGCCATTACAAGCTGGGGCGCTCGCTGATTCCAGCGGTTGATGGCGTAAGCCTGGCGGCTGGACGCGGCGAGTTTATCGCCCTGCTGGGCCAGTCAGGCTCGGGCAAATCCACGCTGCTGAACCTGATTGCCGGGCTGGACCGGCCAGATTCCGGCGCGATTGTGGTGGAAGGCGCTGACCTGGCCACGATGACGTCCGAGCAACTGGCGCAATACAGGCGGCACACGGTGGGAATGGTTTTCCAGTCATTCAACCTGGTGCCGACCATGACGCTTTATGAAAACGTAGAACTGCCCATGCGCTTTGCCGAGGTGAAGCGCAAGGAACGCCGTGCGCGCGTGGTGGAAGCACTGGAGCGCGTGGGACTGAGCGACCGAATGAAGCATCGGCCAAGCGAGATGTCCGGCGGAGAGCAGCAGCGTGCCGCGCTGGCGCGGGCGCTGGCCAACCGTCCAAAACTTTTGTTGGCGGACGAGCCTACGGGCAATCTGGATTCGAAAACCGGCACGGAGATTATGGACCTGATTCGCGAACTTAACCGCACGCTGGAGATGACGGTGATTATGGTGACGCATGAGCGATCACTGGCGGAGCGGTACGCCAACCGCCTGGTCTTTCTGGGCGACGGGAGGCTTGTGGGTGAACTTGAGAACACCAAGCTGGAAAAGATTGGAGCGGCACGGTGAGAGCATACGACCTGATCGAGCTGGCCGGACGCAACCTGCGCGAAGCCGGCTTGCGAAATTCGCTGACGACGCTGGGTATTGGCGTGGGCGTAGCGTCACTGGTAGCCATGTTGTCACTGGGGATCGGACTGCAAAAGCTGGCGACACGGCAGCTGGGACGCTCAGGATTGTTTGACACAGTCGTGGTCACGTCGCGCCAGGATTCACGCGGCCCGCGCTTTGCCCAGGCGGCGCCAGTCACGGCGCAGGCCAAACCGCTGGATGATGTGGCGCGGCATAGTTTTGAGCAGATGCCGAATGTGGCGGAAGTCTATCCGAATTTCAGTGCTGTGGGCGATGTGCGGCTGGAGACCGACAAGACCGGCAACCACTTTACGGTGGTGGGAACGTTGCCGCAGTCGGCGCGAACCAGTGAAGCGTTTGACGACGTGCAGGGAAGTTTCTTCTCGTCGGGCGCTGCGGAAGAAGCAATTATCCTGGGCGATTTTGGGCGTGATCTTTTGAACCTGCCACGGGAGCCCCGCGGCACGGACGTGAAGCTGAGCCCCGACCAGGCAAGCCAGCTTCTGGGTAAATATATTGTGCTGCGGTATCACAAGCGTGAAGCCGGTGAGAGCGCGCCGCTGGCCGGCAATACCACAAAGAAAGGCCAGCCTGATCCTGATGACGTGGACAGCGCGGACGATAAGCAGGCTGAAGACGCGCAGTCATTCAACCTGGTGCCGAAGACTTTGAAGCTGAAAATTGTCGGCATTGTTTCCAGCGAGCCCAATCGGGGCCTGCGGCAGGGCCGGACGCCGATGTTCCTTCCGCTGGCTTTGGCAGAATCTTTGGAGATGGTCCAGGCGGGCGAGTTGTGGAGTACGCTGCGTCCGTCAGAAACCAAAACATATATCGCCCTGATTGTGCGTGTGGCAAAAAGCAAAGCCGTTTCACAAGTGGAAGACGAAATCCGCAAGCAGGGATTCAGCACGTTCTCAATTCTTGACGCGTCCAAGGGCATTACGCGGTTTTTTACCTTCCTCGATATGTTTCTAGGGATCTTTGGCAGTCTTGCGCTGGCGGTGGCATCACTCGGCATTGTGAATACGCTGGTGATGGCGATCCTGGAACGCAGGCGTGAGATTGGAATCATGAAAGCCCTGGGCGCGAGCGACGGCGACGTGAAGCGTATCTTTTTCTTTGAAGCCGGGTCCATGGGAGTTTTGGGCGGCGCGCTGGGCGCTGGCCTGGGCTGGACAATTGGACGCGCCATCAACTTTGCCACGAATATTTATTTGCAGCGGCAGGACATCAAACCGGAAAATTTCTGGGTGGTGCCCGTATGGCTGGTTGCGGCAGCGCTGGGATTCTCAGTGTTTGTAAGCATGTTTGCGGGGCTGTATCCGGCATCGAGGGCAGCAAAGCTCGACCCGGTGCAGGCGCTGAGGCATGATTGAGAAGAGCATTCAGCAATCGGCAAAAGCCGGTTCACCGCAGAGGGCGCAAAGAGCGCAAAGGGAAAAGAACGAGTTAGCAACTAGCAATTGGCCCAGAATTTCAACCGCAGAGAACGCTGAGGGCGCAGAGGCGCGAGCTTAGCAAGTGCCATTCGAAAAGCGGCAAGGAGCCTTTGGTGGATGATTCTTGCTAAAGATCTTCACCGAAGAGCATGCGGAAGAGCGCAGATATCGGAAGCTACCAAGTTGTGAGAATGAATTTCTTTTCTCTGCGTCCTTTGCGACCTCTGCGGTGAAAATTGTTTTTGGGCTGGGCTGAATGCTGATTGCCAATTGCTATTCTTACTATTCATGTTGAAATATCTGCTGTCATTTTTATTTCTTGTTTTTACAGTCAATGCTTTTGCGGCGTCGCGGACGCAATGCGGCGCAATGAAAAGCAAATACGTACCAGGTCGCGTTGGATATTGCGCCCTGCTGCCGCCGAGTTATGACGCGCAACCTGGCAAGCGCTTTCCTGTGTTGTATTTCCTGCACGGACTTGGCGGCGACCAGAGCTTTCTGGCTTCGAGCGGGGCGTCCAGCGGAATAGAAGAGGCGTGGGAAGACAAACGGCTGGGCGAATTTGTGATCATCACGCCGCAGGGCGAGAACAGCTTTTATATCAACTCGCGCGATGGCCACATTCTGTACGAGGATTTTTTTATCCGCGAGTTTGTGCCGCAGATGGAGCGGCGCTTCCGGCTGGTGGGTAACCGAGCGGGCCGCGCGATTGGCGGGATTTCCATGGGCGGGTACGGCGCGCTGAGGTTTGCGTTCAAGTATCCGCAGATGTTTGCGTCCGTGGCGGTGCATATGCCGGCGCTGCTGGAGGAGCTACCGCACGGATCAGGGAACGTGGGTCTGGGCGCGTTTCTGGGGAATGCATTTGGCTCCCCGCTGAATGAGCGCTTCTGGAAAGAAAATACGCCATTTGTTTTTGCGCGGACAGCAAACCTGCAAGGCCTGAAGATTTATTTTGACTGTGGAGACCAGGATAATTACGGTTTCAACGCTGGTGTGCGCCAGCTCGACAAGCTTTTGACGGCGCGTCACGTGCCGCACGAAGCGCATATTTATCCGGGTGGCCACAATATGCAATTCGTGTCGCAGCATCTGGAGGCGTCAATGGCGTTTCAATCACAGGCGCTGGGGTTGACGAAATAGGATTCGAGGAAAGCTATGAGATGGATAATCGCATTTTTGGCGCTTGCGGGTATGGTGGCTGCCGTGTTGGCGTTGCGGGAGCACTATCGCACCGAGGGAGAGTCGCCGTGCAGCATTAATGAAAGATGGGACTGCGGGGCGGTGAACAAGAGCAGATTTGCTTCTATCGGCGGAGTTTTTGATCAGCTTACGAACCGGAGCGCTGTGCCTTCAGACGATACCAAGCCGCGGTTCGAAGCGATTCGCAAAATTCCGGTGGCCGATGTCGGCATTGCCGGATACATCCTTCTTGGCTTGCTGGCTTTGATAAGACGGTGGCGATTGCTGGTTGCCACGGCGGTCCTTGCATTCGGTTTTTCATGCTATCTGGCATACATCGAAAAATACATCCTGGAGAAATGGTGTATCTATTGTGTGATTTCGTGGGGAATCATTTTCCTGATTATGCTGCTATCACTGGTTGCGCTGGGAATGAACTGGCGGAAAACTGAGGCGACGAATGGCAGAGCGACGTAGGTACGCGTTCGGAAAAGGCAAACCTTTGAAACACAGAGGAACGGAGAATCAGAG
>DASXIL010000116.1:0-3230 GCA_036497985.1 Candidatus Angelobacter sp.
GAGAGATCACCGTACTGAGCTATGGTCATGCCGAATTCAGTCCCGAAAATAAGATTGGAATAGAAACAAATGATTCCGTACGCAACTGCCACAGCCCCAACCACCAGCATTGCCATGAAAGCTTTGCGCAAATCCTTCCGGCCTTGTATGAGAACACGAAGGAAGAAGTACGTAAGAATAATCAGTACCTGCTGCAGCGCCCATTTGATGGTCTGCCTGGGCGCAATCGACATGAACAGAGAACTAAAAATATTCATGGCAGCATAGGCCATCAGCAGATAATCAGGCCATATCCATTGGACCGGCTGGCTGCGTTTCTTCCAGAGAAAAAAGATGCTGATGCACAAGATTCCGCAGACAAAGTGTTCGGGTCTCGCTTTAAGACCGCCAATTTCAACGAACAGGCGCGGGGCAGACGACGCAATGATCAACGCAATAATCGCGCCGACTGCGCTATATGACAACCAGAATGCTGCAATTGGAACCGCAATTGCCGCCGCTACCAGAAGGGCGGTCACGCCTGATGCGTCTGGCCAGAGCAGGGCCGCAGTAGCCGTGATGAGAAACAAAAGAAGCGTCGGATTTGGAATGGACGCAGTTGAAGAATCAATTTTCATTCAAATAGAGAATCGCGATGAATGCCTTAACATTACCACAATTTTACAGCGGGCCGCGATTACCACTTGGTAACAGCGCCCGGGCTGTAGACCAGATTTGACGGGCTTCGCCCATGTTCAATAGGCGCGCCAGCAACAGGTAAGTTGCGCCGCTAATTGCCATCATGGCTAGCGTGAGAAGGAGTCGAACCACGCTGCCGCCGGACTCAAATGTTCCCACCGACAAGCGCAGACTGAACCAGCTGAGCACTGCCATTCCAAGAGTGGCCACGGTTGCGCGAAACAAAAACTTCAACAAGTCCCTATCCAGCTTGAGCAGCGCTTTTCTGCGCGCAAGAACGAAGACAAGAACTCCCGTAACGATAAAGAAAGCGGCTGCACGGGCACCCACCAGCCCTCCAAGTCCAAAATGCCGGGAGAGGACAGGCGCGGCCATAACAAACAAAATCAGGGCCAGAATTTCAGCAAATAACGGTGTAACGGTATCTTCCACTGCAAAAAAGCAGCGCAGCAAGACCATGGCAATAGCGTTGGGCAGGATTCCTACACTGTATATAGCAAGCACATGCGCGGTGATTACGGAATCGGCGTGCAGGAATCGGCCATGTTCATAAAGCAGCCGGGTGACCACCAGCGAGTTGATGACAGTCCAGGTTGTTACGGGCAGAAAAAGGAAGATCACGAATCGAAATATTTTGGAGAGTTGCGGGCCAAGTTCCCCGCGGCGTGCTCGCGCGGCTTCACGCGCAAAGCCCGGATAAGCCACAATGGCAAGTGGAGCTGCCATAAAGTTAGACGGCACGGTAAACAGACGCAGAGCGTAGCTTAGCGTGGAAAACTGCTCCGGCAGAAAGCCGCGAGGCCAGATTGCGCTCCATTACTGACGAGGCCCCCGCCACGGCCAGATACAGAAACAGCGGAATGCCCAATCGTAAAAGCCTTTCGATGGCCGGATGACGAAAGTTGAAGTCTGGCCGGTAACGAATGCCGAGCGGCGCCACAGCCGGAACAAGCACCAGGAATTGCAATAAAAAGCCCAGGGCGGTAGCGATGCCCACGACGTAAATGGCTCGCTCACCCCGGGCGAAAAGAGCGGCAAGAATTACCGCTGAGCTGGCAAAGGCTGGAGCGAAAGAAGCCAGCGCGAACTTGTGGTGTCCATTCAAAACCGCAGTAACAAGGCCCGCGCCCGCCAGGAAAATGACTGCCGGAAAAATGATAGAGACAAGGTGAACGGCCAAATCCATTGTTGCCGGAGTGAAGCCGGGAAACAGCCACCCGAGCCAAAAGTGAGCTGAAGGCAGCAAAAAAGCGATGATAAGGACCAGGACCAATAAAGAGAAGGTCGCCACACCGCTGAACGCTTGTGATTCTCTGGCTTCCCCCGCGGCGGCTTCTTCCTGCACCAGAATCGGAATCAGAACCGGAGATACGGTTCCCGCAATCAAGATTGAGTAAAGAATATTAGGGATGAAGATTGCCGCGAAGTATGCGTCCATGGTCGCGGAAACACCAAACCGGGGCGCCAGGGCTGCTTCTCTCAGGTAGCCGATGACAGAAACGAGCACCATAAGGGCGCCCACAATGCTGGCAGTATGGCCCGTCCGCAACCCTGCAGAGGGCGGCGCAGCTTTCATGACTTCTGGCAAATGGATTTTTCCTGACTAAATTACAAAACCGAATGGTTTCTCGCCAGCACTATGATAAACGCGGCTGGCCGCGGGACATCAACGACACATTCAACCAGGCATGACCAAAGCGAAAAAAGCCCACAGGAATCAACCGTAAAGAATCTCGCTCGCCGGCGGTTCTCCCTTGGTGTGAAAACGACAGCCGAGCCACTGGCAGGCGATGAGGAACAAATACGCCGGGCTCAGCAAAAGATACCGCCGCCAGAGCCGCCGGGGCTCAGTGCTCAGCCGGAACAGCCATTCCAATCCGCGGTCTTGCATCCACTGCGGCGCTTGCCGCAACGTACCTGCCAGAAAGGGAAAAGCGGCTCCTACCGCGAGAATAGGCAGCTTGACGCGATTTCTGAATTCATAGACCCATACCTCCTGCCGGGGGCAGCCCAGGCCAACAAACACGATTTGCGCGCCTGATTGCCTGATCTGTGCGCCAATACGATCTGCGGCCTCGGGGGTGATTCGCCCAAAGGTTGAGGGGCTTGTTCCGGCAATGATAAGGCCGGGAAATCTCTGTTGAAGGTTGGTAGTCAGAAGCGAAAGAACATCCGGCGAGCTTCCGTAAAGATACACCGGAAGCTTTTCCTCCTCCGCGCGGGCGAGAACTGACAACATCAGGTTAGGGCCATAGACGCGCGCACGCAGGCCGGCTGAGTGCAGGTGATTCAGGGCCCAACGCACCGGCTGACCATCCGCTACCACGAGTTCAAGACTGTTCAGACGATAAAGGTGGGTTGGATCGAGCACGCCTTCCATGACTCCATGTACGGCGATGGCGGAGACACTGAACGGGCCGCCACGATGCGCAGCGGCAATCACCATGTCAGTCGCGGTTTGCGCATCTGCGTCGTCAATCAGTACCCCAAGAATATTTCTCTTTTCCACCGCACTCATGCGTGGACAACTCGAGAAGAATCCTTCCACCGCT
>DASXIL010000117.1:0-3190 GCA_036497985.1 Candidatus Angelobacter sp.
GGGCGCAACGTTTGGATGCTTCTTGAAGTTGCCTGTAACCTTTGCCACCAGCTTGACTTTGTCTCGGCTGGATTCTTCCGCCTTGCTCTCCGCCAGCGCTTCCGCAGTAGGCTCTGGGATCGGGGCTTTCAGGGCTGTTAACCGTCTCTTGGCATCGCCCACACGGTCCGTTGCGGGATAGCGCGTGATGATCTTGGAATAAGCCTCTATCGCCTTCTTTTCAAATTGGGCGACCATCTTTTCCCTTTGCGCCTCAGGGACCTTCTGTTTTCGCATGCTGGCAGCTTCTTTTTCATACAGCATGCCCAGTTCATAAAGCGCTTCGTCCACACCCGAATACAACGGATAAGAATCTGTCAGCGATTGCAGCCGCGCCTGGGATGCTGCCAGGTTGTCGCGAAGGTAATAGAAGTGCGCAATGCGATACTGCCGCTCCGCCAGGATTTCCTGCACCTCGCGCAGTTTTTGCTTGGCCTGCGGAACCAGTGGGCTGTCAGGATACGTCTGGATCAGCGACTTGTACTCGTCGGCCGCGCGCTGCGCCTCCGCGTAATCACGGTCCGGCTTTTCCATTTCGCGATAATGCATGGACGCAATTTTCAGCTGCGCCTCTGAGGCTTCCGGTAGGTTCGGAAAAAAGGTCTGAAAGTCCTTGTATTCCGATTCAGCCTGCTGCCACGCCGCTTTGCCGCCTTCGTTGTACCAGGCATCGCCCAGCGCCAGCTTGGCCCGCGCAATGTACTCGGAATCGGGATATGTGTTGATCAGGGTCTCAAGCAGCGTTCTGGCTTCCTGATAATGCGCTCTCTTCATTGAGTCCATGGAGCGGTCAAACAAGGTTTTGTCCGGCTGCTTGGAATCAATATTGGCCAGCGGGTTTTGCACTTTGTGATGACATCCGCTTGAGGCCAACACTGCGCCGGCCAACACGGCTGAAACAAGAATTTTTCTCACCATTTACCTACCTCAAAATTCTAAATACCTGGGCTACAGAACGACGCCTGCAGAACGTCTGCAGAAGTAAACAACGATCTTACGAACCTGGTCTTACAAAAATACCGATCTCCACGAACTAGCATTCTTTATCGACTAAGGGTCTTATCGGTCAAACTCTTTGCAGCGTGGCTTCCGTCGCCAGCTTCAGCAGGCGCTGCGTGTTCTCTCTGGGACTCCCCTGGCCAAAAACCGCATTTCCGGCCACCAACACTTCAACTCCCGCCCGTACTGCCTGGCCGATTGTGTCTGGGGCCATGCCGCCGTCAATCTCGATCCTGAAATTGGCGTTGCGCGCCGTGCGCATCAGTGCCAGCTTGCGTACCTTCTCCAGCGACGAAGGAATAAATTTCTGCCCGCCAAAGCCCGGGTTCACTGACATCACCAGGACGTGATGCACTATGTCCAGCACTTCTTCCAGGGTCCCGACTGGCGTTGCCGGATTGATTACCACTCCCGGATTCGCTCCATGGCTGCGGATCAGCTCAATCGTCCTGTTCAGGTGTACGCATGCCTCCTGATGGACAGAAATCCAGTCCGCTCCGGCATCCACAAACGCCGGAATGTACTGGTCAGGGTTCTCGATCATCAAATGGCAGTCCAGCGGCAGGTTCGTTACCTTCATTACGCTGGCCACCACCGGAGGCCCAATCGTAATATTCGGCACAAAATGACCATCCATTACGTCAACGTGAAGCACTGTTGCGCCGCCGTCTGCCACCGCCTGGATCTGGTCGCCCAGGTGCGCAAAATCCGCCGACAATATGGAAGGCGCTAGCTCAATCAATAGAATCGTCTCTTTGCCAAAGATTAACGGTGTACCCAAATTTTAGCACGCTGAGCTGCTCACCTTTACGCCTAAAAGCTGATTCAAAAAGCCTTAATCCCTGCGTCACACCTGTCAGTTGCCCTTATTAAGAACGAGCAAGCCCTTCGATCTTGCGAAGTTGCTGTTCCCGCCACTCTCGTGTGGCACCGCCGCCCTCGGCGGTGTTCCGACCTTCAGCTTGGGTTGCTCTCCGTGTCTGTGCGTCTCCGTGGTGAGATTTGCTTTCCGATCTCGACGATAGGCGCGCCTCGCGCCTTACCCCTCCCTATGCATTCCACCTGATCCCAGATGGGCGTGGGGTTTATCCCCCGTCAGACACGAATCCCCTCCCATTCCTCCTTGTTCATACGGCTTTGTCCATCTCCCACTATCCTTGCGGTCCTACTGGCTACTATTCATCCCTCTAGATCTGCCATCCCGACAGATCCGTAAAATGAGGCCGCGTTTTCTTCAGCGGCCGAATAGGATCGGAGGGATCTGCTCCGCCACTGTATCGGGCAACCAGGAAACCCCTGCTCTCAACCGCAAGAAAATTTACCTAATAGTTAATACTCCGTCCCGCCCTACCCCTCCCCATGTATCCCACCTGATCCCAGATTGGCGTAGGTTTATCCCACTTACAGACACGATCCCGTCCCAGCCTTGGTAAGCCAGGCACCCAAACACTTTTTTACTCTTTGATTAACAACAGCCGATGCCAGAGATTAGCCGATTCGGTTTGCTATTTCAATTGCGAAGAAGGACATCTTGACAAAACATGTCCCAGTTAGCATTTCATTTTGCGTTAGGTCTATAGCGGCTCCAGAGTTGCTCTTGCTTGATCCCTTTCGGGGTGGAGCCCATTTATGCCTGCGGTAAACTGCCATCCACTCCCGGCTAAATTAGCCGCCGAGGTAAGCAACCAGCACTTTCCTTGAACCAGTCCCGCCAGGGACGGCCTGACAGTAGCCCGGCATGTTTCCGAGGCGCGCTTGCGCGCTAGGAATAAATGCCGGGTAAGCAGACAAAAAATGGGCTCTTCCTTGCGCCGCAGGCCGGCGCGCAGCGTAGCGGAGCGCCCTAAAACTGAAAAGATCAGGGCCATTTGCGTGTTAACCTTCCCTTCGAGGTATCTCAGCTCGTGCCTGAAAGCCCGGTAGCGCCTGCACAACTCTTTTATTCGTACTCGCACAAGGATGAAAAACTACGCGACCAGCTTAAGTCCCACCTATCCGCCCTAACTCGGGAAAAACTAATCTCCGGCTGGCATGACCGCAAGATCACGGCGGGGACGGAATGGAAGGGGCAGATCGACGACCGTTTGAAAGAAGCTCGCGTCATCCTCCTTTTGGTGACCGCCAGCTTCATGGACTCCGATTACTGCAATGA
>DASXIL010000118.1:0-4329 GCA_036497985.1 Candidatus Angelobacter sp.
CTCCTGGCCCACGCCATAGAGCAGCAGAGCAGTTCCCTCATCTGCTGCGGTCTCACCCGTGGCTCGACCTCAGAATTCGGGATGGCATGTTTCTGGGGGTGAGAGCGACGGACAGCCAAATCTCAATTAAGATATTAATGATGAAATCTGCACTGGGCATAGCACCGCGCCAGGATATTTTTGATTGTTGAGTGATTGCGCATGGAAAAAGCCAAGATTGCAAAATTTGAAGAGATCCTCAACAAGAGACGCGAGGAGCTACGCCGCAGCCTGAGTCGCACCCAGGAAGAGCACAATGAGGCACAGGATTTTGGGCGCGATGAAGGCGACCGCGCCACAGCGTCACTCTCAAAGGAAATGACGTTCCGGCAAAAGGCGCAGGAGCGCGGGCTGCTGCAGCTGGTGGAAGCGGCCATTGGCAGGATCAACAACGGGACGTTTGGCGAATGTCTCCATTGCGGCCAGGACATCAGCGTGAATCGACTGACCGCGGTGCCGTGGAGCCGGTATTGCATCACCTGCCAGGAACTGATTGTTGAGCAGCAGTGAGAAACCTTTACCACAGAGGACACAAGTAATCGCCGACATCGCGCGTAATCGCCGACATCGCGGTGATCGGGAAAAAACCGAAAGCTTTTACCGCGGATTTGCGCGGATGAGCGCGGATCAGGAACAACCTTTACCATAGAGGACACAAAGGAACACAGAGGAAGGCGCGAGGGGCCGAGCGCCAAAATCGGCAGCTTTGGCGGAGAAAGCGGTAGTGGGTCACTTTGGAAATAAATCAATATCAACCCCTGCTATGGCAATTTAGGAAATTCGTAAGCCTTCAAGCACAAGGTCCTCCGGCCTACTCGCGCGCTGATCTGCCCATTCACGCGCAAGTGCGGCGCGTAAATGGGGCCCTGACTGCGCACGCTCGCTTTACGTCCGTCGGGATGACGACGGTTTTTTCATTACAGTAATAGCTAAACCACTACTAAAATTCGTCGAGCTAAAAATCTGTCTTTGAATTTATCCAAATTACCAATTTACCCATTTACCAAATCCCAGGAAAAAACCCCTCCTGCCACGTGGGCAAGAGGGGTGCGTTTGGTTAGAGAAAGTTACAGAAACTTATTGTTGCGGCGGCTTCTGGGCCGGCTGATCGGTCGTGGGCGGCTGAGAAGCAGGCTGCGTTACCGGTGCGGTCTGAGTTGCCGGAGCAGATTGCGGAGCCGGAGTCGCGGTTACGCCGCTGCCGGTGGCAGGAGCTGAACTGTTGCTGGCGTTCAGGTCAGCCAAGCCATTCTTCAACAGGCTGATCTCAACTTTGCCACCCTTCTGGCGGTGAATCTTGCCGTCTTCCGCCTGGATTGGAGCGTTGCCCATGCCAACCGTGTAGATGCGATAGACCGGAATCTCATGATTCAGGACCAGGTAACGGACGACCATCTGCGCCATTTCACGCGAATTCTCAATGGCCGTGGTGCCGCTGCCGGGCGAGAAGCCCTGCACTTCAACAATGTAGCCCTTCTGGTTCTTCAGCGAGGTCGCCATCTGGTCAAGCGCGTCTTTTGCGTTCTTGCTCAGGGCGCTCTGTCCGGAGCGGAAGCGAATTTCAGCCTGCGTAATGGGCTGGTACTGATCGATCTTGCTGACCGTATCTTCAACGGTAGCAATGCGCGTGTGCGCCTGCTGCGCGGTCTGCTGGGCCTGGTTGGCGCGATTGCCCGCGTCCAGCGCGTGCGTATCGGCTTCATTGGCCTTGCTCATCGCGTTGCGGATACCTTCGGTCGCACGGGCATCCACGTCAGCGATCATCTTGGCGTTCTTCGCGGTAAGTTCATCGAGCTCATTCACGCGGCCGCGAACGGGATCAAGCTGGCGGTTGACATATTTCTTGCGGGCAAAAGGATTCAGATGTCCCCAGAAGCCCTCTTTGCGCGTGTAGGTCAACGGATCTTTTCCGGTTGCGGTCTGATCGTTGCTCTGGGCCTGGGTCTGGGTCTGCTGCGCCTGCGGTTGATCTGATGTGGTCTGTTGATTCTGCTGTGCAACCGCGGGTACTGCCATGGCGGCGACAAGCGATAACGACAATAGATAATTCTTCATTGGGGTAAAATCCTCCGAACCGGGGTCGTTCGAGCATCGGGGCCACGCTTTGTGACAGGGTTTGCCAGCTCACCCCCGATTGCGCATAACGTCACGCTCTTGACTATTGCATTGCAGTTGCCAAACTCCTGATTTTAAAGCTCGGAATCCGATCCTTTATTTTCAATATCTTACGGTGTACACCTTAGCCCTGGCTAGTTCCGGCCTAAGGCCGACTGCGTAAATATTGCCCGACCGGACACGGCCAAACTGCATGGTAGGAAAAATGGACAACCGACTAGGCCGATAGTCCACACCCGATAGAGTTAAAATGTCACCCCGGTATCTCTCTCTGTAGTTCACATTTAAGGATGACATCATGGCCGAATTTTGTACCAACTGCGGCGCGCCGCTTTCCGGCGTCTTTTGCGGACGTTGCGGACATCGCGCTCAGTCAGCCACCGCGCCTGCACAAACCCCGGCTCAGCCGACTGCACAACCCGTCGCGGCCACGCCAGCCGCGCCTGCTTCACCGGCCCCGACTTCTCAACCGCCAGTTTCTCAACCGCCTATTACCCAGCAATCCGTTGCGCCACAGCCGGCCCAACCGGCATCACAAGCGCAAACCCCACAGCCACACGCCGCGCAGCCGCCAAAGTCTTCCGGCGCCGGCAAAGCGTTGCTGATCGTCGGCGGAATTGTTCTGGTACTGGTTCTGGGAGCGTTTGGCGCGGTGCTCTATGGCGTCCACTGGGTCAAAGGCAAAGTATCTTCCATTACCGGCGGATCTTTTGGCTCTGGAGTTTCACAGGGCAACATGTGCAAGCTGCTTTCTACAGGAGACTTGCAGCAGATGATCGGCGTCACAGTGGAGCGCAGCGCGGAAATCATGGACAACGGCGATCCTGGCTGCGCCTATTACACCAACCCGGCGGCATTTACCCAACTGCAAAAGCGTGCCGTGGAGCAGGCGAAGCGGGATTCTGAAAAAGCTTCCCAATATCCCGACGTAAAAAATTCGAAGGGTGATAATCCTCTTGAGCTGCTGAAGCACACTCAAGAAATGGAAGGCATTGTGAAAGGGTTTGGCTTGAGCGCGCCCGATCCCAGCGGCAGAGTTTTCTCCTTCAGCGTGAACCTCAATTTTGGCAGCGGGAACTGGGGGCCTTTGCGCACCACGCTCTCCATTGTTCCCGGGTTCGATGAAGTCAATGGCGTGGGCGACCATGCCATGATCGGATCTTTTGGCCACGCTTTCTACGTGCTGAAAGGCGACAGCGTGTTCCACCTGGACACCATGTATCTGCCGGAAGCGCGCGCACGCGGATCGGAGATCGCGAATAAATTGATTTCACATTTGTGAGCGATGTCCTTCGCCGCAAAAGCGGCGAAGGATGCGGCAAGCAGTTGTGACGCTTATATCAGGCATTGAGCGGCTGGCTGCGGATGGGCGGCCATCGCTTGATGCGACGCAAGTTGCCGGTCTTCCAATCAGAGTACTCGGGCTCAACCGTGAAGGTGGGCTAGATGACGAAGTGCATCACGGTTTTATCCTGAAAGCGAACGTCAATGCAGTGATACTCACCGGCGGTAAAGAATTCAATATAGTCCAGTGGTTTGCCCTGGGCTTCTTCAAAGCGGTGGAAGTGGCGGCCGGGATAGCGGCGGATGGTGGTTTTACCGCGCCGGGTGATAACGGGTTTGGGCAGAGCGGGAAATCTTCGTGCTTTCTTGGTTTTGCGCGCGGCTTGCGTGCGGTGGATAGAGCGTTTACTTTGAATGGCAGCCATGATCGCCTCTGTTGTAGGTGATTTTGGTCAGGGCTGCGTTCGGTGTTACTAGCACCGGCGCGGCCCGTTAAGACATATAGCGAAACGGTTGAAGCAAAACAAGAGGACTTTATTCGTTTTTTAAAGCTCGAAATCAGGCAAACGACCAAACAAAATTAAGCGGTGTTAAAAAGAAGCAAGAAAGCGTGGGACATGCGGGAGGGTAAGTTAAAGCAACGCCAGAAAAGTGGCACCCGCCAAAACCCATCGCCATTAAGGAGGACTCGATATGCGATTGAAAAGGTTCTCACCACTTATGTTATGTGCAGCGTTAGCCGCGCTGGCCGGCTGCGGCGGCACAAGCTCTCCTAATTGCGGCCCGGTGGGCTTGAATGTGGGGCCGGCAACAGCCACCGTGGACCATAATGCCGCGCCGCCAACGAACAGCCAGATGTTCAGCGCCTCATTCCAGTTCAGCGTCAGTCCC
>DASXIL010000119.1:0-6694 GCA_036497985.1 Candidatus Angelobacter sp.
CCTGCGCGAGTACGGCGCGGCAGAGCAGCTTGTTCCGGACAGCGCTGAGATGATTTATTGGCACGCTGTGGCGCTGGCCAACATGGGCCGCGTGGATGAGAGCCTTCCGCTGTTTAAGAAAGTTTTTGCCATGGACCGCAACTGGCTTGACCTGACTCCTCGGCTGCCCAAAGCCGGTCTGCTGCCGGATAACCCGCAGTTGATCCAAAAGATTATTGCGCAGGGAAAGTAAGGGTTCGCTTATGACATCTGCCTAAATTGAAGGGTTGACAAACCGCAGGCAAACTGATGGCACGAAGAGGTCCTTATGCCCTTTTGTGGAAAAACATGTTTTTTCTATATCGAAACTATTGGTACGGATAGATTTAATAGATTGTTTTGAAACTAGTGCAATAGTTTGCACCAGAACTATGTAACTTTTTCGCGTGACATATCTCCCAAAAACATTTCACGAAATCCATAGATTAAAGAAAAATTAAAAAGGCTAACTGGGCCAGTCGGCGCTTGACACTGGGAGACAGTGGGCGGAGAATCTTTAACACCTTAGATTCGGCTCGCCCCATAAGCGCCCAGGTCCGCTTTGGAACGTGATGAGCCGTGAAAGGTTTGTTTGGGCGGAGAATACATGGACAAGATGGAACCCAGTGCTGTAGCAGAGGCTCGCACTTCCGGCGCCCGCGCGGCACGCCACGAACTAAATATTCCCCTGCGCTACCGGCTGGAAGGCCAGAAAGACTGGGCCACGGGCGAAGCCATCAATATGAGCGAATCCGGTCTGCTTTTTACATCAGATCAACTTCTTGAAGTTGACACCAAGGTGCAAATCACCTTTCAGAGCATTGATACGCCACAGGTAAAGTCGAGCACGCGATTGGCCCGCGTGGTGCGCCGCACGCTGAGCAACTGGCCGGAAACACGCGTGAAATTCGGCGCCAGATTCTGTTCCTGATCGCCTAAGCTCACTTACATTTCACAGCAAATCCTTAGTTTCTCGCCTCAGTTCCGCCGTCTATGGGGAAATCGGGTGGCGCATTGTGCGCGCAGACGATTCACTGCCCCGCTCATCGATTGGACAGTGTACGAAAAACCACATTTTGCCAGGGCTGCAGGTATCATCTAAGGTACTGAGACAGCGCCCGCCATGCGGGTACCCTTAAGTTGAAGGGACCGGAGGCGGGGCGCGAATCCAGAATCTCAGTTGGCCACCGTTCGGTTGCGATGGTAAAACAGAACCATGAGTTCACAAGACGATCCCAAGGCAAAACCGCGGTTCGAAAATTTTGGCCGCAAGCTAGACGCCGAATTTGGCGGCGCGGCGGAGAAACTGGAACGCGAAAAAGAGAAAGTTATTACTTACCTGAACAACGAAGTGGTACCGGCAATCCGCACACATTCGACCAAGGCATTGCGTGTGGCAGCGGAGCAGCTCAGCAAACTGGCCGAGTATATGGACAAAAACCGCTCGTCCAGCTAGCGGCGCTATTTTTTCTGTTGGCGGTCTTAGCAGGCTGCGCGGCACATCATGAGCCGCCTCCGGCCATGCCTGCGCCTCCGCCACCTCCTCCATCGGCTTCAATTCCATCGCGCCTGCCTACTACTCCCACGCCCACGCCTGTTCCTTCGCGTCCTGCGGCGCCCACGCCAAGGCCCAGTGGCGAAATCATCGTTCCCAGAGATGCCAAGGTCCTTTATACCGAAGTGGGATATGCCAGCTGGTACGGACCGGGATTTCAGAAACGCAACGCGGCCAACGGCCAGCCCTATGACATGAATGCCATGACCGCCGCCCACCGCACGCTGCCGTTGAATACCATTGCGCGCGTTACGGACGTAAAGACGGGCGACTCCGTCCTGTTGCGCATTACTGACCGCGGTCCGTTCGTGGGCGACCGCGTGATTGATCTTTCCCGCGCGGCGGCGCGCAGGCTGAGCGTTTTCCAGAAAGGCGTTGCTCTGGTACGGATTGAAGTGCTGGAGACGCCTGCCCCGATCAAAGAAGGCGGGCGCTGGTGCGTGCAGATCGGCGCATTTGCCGACGCGAGCGACGCCTCACACCTGAAAGAAAAGCTTTCGCGCCGCTATCGCACGGCCAAGGTGCTGCAATTCAGCAGTCCTATGGGTGGTGACTGGCTACGCATCCGCGTAGCTGAAGACGATAAAAAACGCGCCCAGGAAGTGATGCGTGAAACCCATACCGACGCCGGCGTTTATCTGGTAAGGCTGGATTGATTTTCTGCAATTCCGCGCGTAGCGAGGGATCCCTACGCTCTACCCTAGACTTCATGGACCAAATGTCTCATTCTCAAAATTCCAATTGACCTTTGTATCTTCGCGGTTATAGCGATCCCTCGCTGCGCTCGGGATTTCAGACAGACATTTGTTACTATTCAACTGTTATGACTGATTGCCTCTTCTGCAAGATCATCGCCGGAAAAATTCCTTCAAAAAAGGTTTATGAAGACGACAAGGCGTTTGCGTTTGAAGACATCAAACCGGAGGCCCCGACGCACGTTTTGATCGTCCCTAAAAAGCATATCGTCGGCATTGACCAGGCGACGGAAGCTGACGCTGAGTTGGTGGGCTATTGCCAGCTCGTCGCGGCAAAGATCGCCAAGGAGCGCAAGCTGGAGCACGGATTTCGCACGGTATACAACGTTGGCCCAAACGCGGGCCAGACAGTCTTCCATCTGCACTTGCATCTGCTGGGCGGAAGGCAGATGCATTGGCCGCCTGGGTAGCACTCAGCCATCAGCACTCAGCATTCAGCAAAACAATATCGCCGCTGATTTCCGCTGATGGTCGCAGATCAAGAAGAGGTAGCCGCGAACTTCGCGAACACGAATAAAACTAAAACGATTCGCGTGTTCGCTTTCGTTTGCGGCCAGGATTTTTGTGGGCTAATTGGCATTACCCAGTTTGCGTTGGCTGATTGCTCAGTGCTGATTGCTGACTGCTGCCTATCACGCCGCCCCAATCAACCGTGAAGCACTGGGGAAAGACCGCTGCCACACCGACGTGAGCAGCGTAAATTGCGGTAACAGCTGGGCAAAGCCATCTACCATCTCTTCAATTTCACGCCATTGCGTCGGGCTCAGATCTTTCAGGATAGCCCGATGGTCCCTTACAGGCAGTCCCGCCAGCAGGGCGCGAGCGCGGCGGTTTATCTCTTCACGCGCCGTAATAAATGAAGGTTCGGCCAGCAGGCGTTTGCCGTCAAGCCAAGCCGAAGCCAGATAACTGGGAAATGGCGAAAGAGCGCGGTAGATACCTAGAACGGTCTTCGCTCCAGTGGTCTTTTTGATGTCAGAGTAAATCAGCCAGACCCGCAGGCCAGCTTCACGCTCATTGGGCACATGCACACGCACCATCTGGGCCAGCGCTGAGACCTGCTTTAGCTTGGTCACTCTTCCCTTTTGTCCGCCGGAATAGCCACGTTGCATCAGCCGGGAGAACAGCGCCATCTGTGCAGTGGCGCGGGCAAAGAGGCCAACAATGCCGCCGACGAGGCGAATATCTGCGTTGGAAAATTTATCGGCGGAGAGGACGGCCGGCTGATCAGAAAACGTCCAACCGCCACTGATCGCGGCTGAGTGCGCGATTTCCTGGTAGGCCCTGGCGGCTGTCTCAAACTCGCGGGAACATACCACGCTCTCCAGGTCTTTCCAGACCACTTTCAGGTATGGCGGGATTCCGGCGGAAAGCTTGAAAACGGTGGGGACAAATGGAAGATCAAATGCGGTGCGGATGCTTGCATACATCCGGCGTATTTCGGGCGTGACTTCATGTTCTTCATACGCGCGATTGAGAGCCATGGCTGTGCCTTTATGGGAGATTGGACGTTCCCGGCAGCTACTCAGTTGCTAGGAAACGGAAATTAATCGGGGACGCGGCTGGGCCGTTGTACCATTACGGCACTGGCAGGCAAACTCGGTCCTTCCTGAACAATAGCCATTGTGACGACTTCGTTTCACCGTCCGAACACCGACAATCTCGGATCTTTCATTCCCATAGACATTCGAGTGGTCTATAATTCTTGCTCACCAAGACATTCGAGTGGAGTCAAAAGGGAGAGCATGGGCAAAAACAAGACACCGTCCAGCCAGGAGATGTTGCAAGGAACGCTCGACATGCTGATCCTGCAAACGCTGATCATGGGGCCGGCTCATGGCCACACCATCGCGCGGGTGATCGAGCAAACATCGGAAGACGTGCTGCAAGTTGAACAGGGCTCACTCTATCCGGCATTGCATCGTCTGGCCGACCGCGGCTGGGTGGGCTCATATTGGGGCGCCAGCGAAAACAATCGCAAAGCCAAGTATTACAAGCTGACCGCAAAAGGCCGCAAGCAATTGCTGGCTGAAACCAGCCGGTGGCAGCAAATGGTGGAAGCCATTGGCCGCGTGCTGGCGCGGGCGGCTGAATAAGTTCCGCAAGGAGTACCCGATGGGTCTTCGAAGATTTTTTCGCCGGAGAACGGAAGACGCTGACTTGGCGCGTGAACTGGAAGCACATATCGCACATCAGGTGGATGAAAATATTTCCGCCGGAATGTCCGCAGAAGAGGCGCGCCGCCAAGCATATCTGAAGCTGGGCAGTCCACAACAAGTGCGAGAAAAAGTGTGGCAGTGGAATACCGTGAAGTTGTTTGAGCATCTGGTGCAGGACTTACGCTATGCGCTCCGCACGCTGCGGCGGATGCCGGGATTTACCGCTGTAACGCTACTGACTCTTGCTTTAGGCAGCGGAGCGACGACAGTGATGTTTACCGTGATCAACGGCGTCCTGCTCAAGCCGCTGCCTTACGCCGATCCCGACAGGCTGGTGGCGTTGCAGGAAAAAACGGAAAAGGCGAATCAGTTCGGCAATCTATGGTCGCTGGCTTACCCCAACTATATTGATTGCAAGAATGAAACCCACTCTCTGGCGATGGCGGCATGGCGCTACAGTGGAGGCACCATTGCCGGGGCGGGCGATCCCGAATATGTTGATGCATTTCAGATCTCCTCTGAGCTGTTCTCCATTTTGGGCGTCAGCCTCAAACATGGACGAACGTTCCTACCGGAAGAAGACCGGCTGGGATCAGCGCCGGTAGTCATCATCAGTGATGGTTTGTGGCAGCGGCGCTTTGGCGGCCATGCGGATGCGATCGGCAAGCCGCTTGTTTACGGTGAAAAAAACTACTCTGTTATCGGAATCGCGCCTCCGGGTTTTCGGCTGAACGGTGACGAGGCCGACGTGTTCACGCCACTTGGCCAGGACGCTTCACCGGTGCTGCAGAACCGCGAGCGACACGCGGGCATCAACGTGGTGGCGCGCCTTAAGCCGGGAGCGACGCTTTCCCAGGCGAGAAACGAACTTGCGCTGACCGGAGTTCATCTGGCAGCACAATATCCGAAATCCAACGCCGGCCGCACTTTTGTTGCGGAGCCGCTACAACCGGCGGTCGGCGACGTAAGCTCGACGTTGTGGTTGCTTCTGGGCGCCGTGAGCCTGGTGCTGCTGATCGCCTGCGCCAACGTGGCGAACCTGCTGCTGGCGCGCGCGGTTTCACGCGAGCGTGAGTTTGCCATGCGCGTGGCGCTGGGAGCGAGCCGCGGCCGCGTCGTGCGTCAATGTCTGACGGAAAGCGCAATGTTAGGACTCGCTGGAGGGCTGCTTGGGGTTTCGATTGCCGCGATTGGCATCCGTCCATTTGTGAGGTTCTGGCCCGGCAGCTTGCCGAGAGCCGAGGAAGTCCATCTTGACTGGCATGTGCTCTTGTTTGCGCTCGGAGTTTCGCTATTCAGCGGCGTTCTCTTTGGGCTGGCGCCTGCCCTGCGCATTCCCACGCGCTCCCTTGAAAACGCACTCCGAGCCGGCACAAAGACCATCGCGGGAACATCGCGCCGTCTCCACGCCAGCTTTGTTGTCTCAGAAATCGCGCTGGCAGTCGTGCTGCTGATTTCCGCCGGAATCCTGGGGCGGACGCTGCTTCGGCTTTCATCTCTCAATCCAGGGTTAAACATCCACAACGTCTTAGTTTCACGAATGGCGCTTTCCGCGGCTACGCTGGAGAATCCTGCTCGCATTCGCTCGGCCTGGCAGGACGCGCTGGACCGGGCCCGCGCCGTGCCGGGAGTGCAGTCCGCCGCCGTGGTGGATACGGTCCCAATGCGCTCGGGTTACAACCAGGTCAGCTATTGGCGTACTCCGGCGATGCCACCGCCTAACCAGATGCCGCTGGGGCTGGCAACCAGCGTGACGCCAGATTACCTGCAGGTGATGGGTATTCCGCTGCTCAAAGGGCGCTTTTTTAATGACCAGGACCGCATGGGGAATGAGCTTGTCGCCGTCATCGATGATGTTCTCGCGCAGCAAGCTTTCGGCAAAGAAGACCCTGTAGGAAGACAGCTTTGGATACCGCACAACCTCAGCCCGTACCCATCCAAAACAGATGCGCCCGATGCCGTGCTGATCGTGGGCGTGGTGGGCCATGTGCGGCATTGGGGGCTGGCGGCCGATGATCAGTCAGCTTTGCGCGCACAATTTTATTACCCATTTGCTCAAGTCGCCGACCAGCTTTTGCCTCGGTGGTCGCAACTGATGTCGCTTGCGGTGCGAACCAATATTGCGCCTTTGAATGTTGTGGAATCATTGCGACGAGAAGTGCGTGGCGCAAGTGGAGATCAGGTCCTGTATCAGGTCCGAACGATGG
>DASXIL010000120.1:0-3839 GCA_036497985.1 Candidatus Angelobacter sp.
GGGACACTTCAGCCGCTGCCAATCGCTCAATGAACATCTGCGCGCTCCGGTGCTTGACGCCATCCATAGCGGCAAACCGTTCCTTGGAATCTGCGTCGGCATGCAATGGCTGTTTGCCGGCAGCACGGAAGCACCGGAAACTCCGGGCGCGGCGTTGTTCCCCGGCGAATGCTCGCGCTTCCCTGCGTCAGTAAAATCGCCGCACGTCGGCTGGAACCAATTAGAAGTTCGTCCCGGATCACGCCTGCTCAAAGGCGTGGACAGCGGAGCGTTTGTTTACTACACACATTCTTACCGTGCGCCTGTGATCATTGAGACTACGGCCTGCACAAATTATGGCGGCGCTTTTTCTGCCGCCGCGGAGCGCAACAACGTCTTCGGCGTGCAGTTTCATCCAGAGAAATCCGCCGAGGCTGGATTGAAGATCCTGGAGAATTTCTGTGGCCTCTGAGCCGCTCCACTCCAACAAGCCAAACCCCGGCTTGCCGGGGGCCCCGTGGCTGGCCAAGCGCATCATCGCCTGCCTTGACGTGGATGCCGGACGCGTCGTGAAGGGCATACAGTTCCAGCAGCTGCGCGATGCGGGCGATCCTGCCGAGCTGGCGGTCGCACATGCTTCGGCCGGGGCAGACGAGATTGTTCTGCTCGACATCACCGCGACCTCCGAAGGCCGCAAGACGCTGGCAGACACCGTTCGTCGCGCGGCTCGCGATCTTTTTGTGCCGTTCACCGTCGGCGGCGGCATCCGCACGCTGCAAGATGCTGCCCAGGTCTTTGATGCCGGGGCGGACAAAATCACCATCAACTCTGCGGCAGTAGCCAATCCAGCGCTTATCGGCGAGATCGCTGGACGCTTTGGCTCGCAGGCGGTGATTGTCGCCATTGACGCGCGGCGCGGCACAGGTCCAGCAGATGCTGCTGAGGTCTTCATCTCCGGCGGACGCACTGCCACAGGCAAGAAAGCGCTCCAGTGGGCGCGTGAAGCCGAAGAGCGCGGCGCCGGCGAGATACTTCTTACATCCATGGACCGCGACGGCACCGGCCTGGGCTTTGACTGTGAGCTTACCGCGGCGATTGCTTCGTCGGTTTCCATTCCGGTGATTGCCTCCGGTGGCGCGGGCAACGCACAGCATTTTGTTGAAGTCTTTTCCGCCGGACGGGCCGATGCCGCGCTGGCTGCTTCGATTTTTCATTTCGGCACACAGGCGGTTGCTGATCTAAAACAGACGCTTCTGCGCGCAGGCATTCCCATGAGGTGGCCATGCTGATTCCTTCCATTGATCTGATGGGCGGCAAGATCGTGCAGCTTGTCCAGGGCGAAAAGAAAGCTCTGGAATTTGACGACTTTGAATATTGGATTGAGCGCTTTTCCACCTTTCCGCTGGTCCAGTTGATCGACCTCGATGCGGCCATGGGTCGCGGCAATAATCGCGACCTGATCGCAATGATCTGCAAGCGGCTTCCCTGCCAGACCGGCGGAGGCATTCGCAACATTGCGCGCGCCGGCGAACTGCTGGCCGCGGGCGCAAAGCGTGTGATCTTTGGCTCAGCACTGTTGAAGAATGGCACGATCGACACAGCGCTTGCAGCGGCGGCGGCTGAAAGTTTGGGCGCGCAACATCTCACTTTCGCCATCGACTCGCGCAAAGGCAAAGTCGCCATCCAAGGTTGGAAGGAGCGCACCGCCATCGATCCCAAAGACATGGTCCGCAGTCTTGATCCATATTGCGGCGCTTTTCTTTATACGCACATTGATACTGAAGGAATGATGACCGGATTTCCCATCGCGATTGCGCAGGAACTGGCAGGACTCACGAAAAAACAAATGATCGTAGCCGGCGGCATCCGCTCTCGCGCTGAAGTTGACCAACTGCATGCCATCGGCGTGGATGCCGTAGTCGGTATGGCGATTTACACCGGAGCAATGCAGTGAAAGTCTTACCACTGATGACACGGATCAGAAATTGCCGCTACTTCACTGCCCGATACAAACCCGCAATCGCAAATGTATAGGGCGTCCAGCTCACATCCTTAAAGCCTACTGATTCCATGCGCTTGAGCATCTCCTGCGGCGCAGGAAATTTTTGGACTGATGCAGGCAGATATTCATACGGGCCGCGAACACCGGAGATCATTGTTCCAATCCGTGGCAGCACCTTGCGAAAGTAAAAACCGTAGAGTTTTCCCAGCAGGCCGCCGGGCTCGCTGAAATCCAGAATGCCGACCTCGCCTTGCGGTTTGAGTACGCGGAAGATTTCGCGCAGACCCGCGTCATAATTTGCCAAGTTGCGGAAGCCGAATGACGAAACGACCAGGTCCACGCTGTTATCGGCCAATGGAAGCCGGAGCGCGTCAGCTTCTACTGGCTGGATACCTTTGGCGCTGAACTTGGCCAGTCCGTGCTGAAGCATCTGGTGGGAGAAATCGAGCGCCAAAATCGCGGCGCTGCTCTTCTGCCGCGACGCCACGGCGCGCATGGCCACGGACATATCGCCGGTCCCCGCGCACAGATCGAGCACGCAGGCGTTGCTCTGCGAAAGAATGTGGCTAAAAGTTCTGGCTGTGCGCCGCCACCAGAGGCGGTCAACGTTCATGGAAAGAACGTGGTTGAGAAAGTCATAGCGTGGTGCGATCTCATCAAACATCTGCCGTACGGCATGCGCGGCAGACCGCTCGTCAGCTGTTCCAGCAGGCGTGGTTCCCCGTACGCCGCTGGAAAGATTCGTGGCCGGCTTGTTGGGATCAACGGTGGAGGTCTTGGCTTGCTCAAGCATGATTTCTGATCAACTCCACGGCATTGCGGACAATACCAGGCGGCACGTCACTGGAAATCTTTACTTTCCCGATCTTCTGCGGAAGAACAAAATGGACGGATCCCGCCACGGTCTTTTTGTCTGCACCCAGTCGGCCCAAAATGCTCTGGGCATCGCATGACACGGGAGGCAACGGGCCATACAACCGCGTAGCTGCTGTGATCCTATTGGCGGTCTCGGTATTGCACGCGCCTGATTCACGCCCGATAGCCGCCGCGGCAATCATGCCCCAGGCCACGGCTTCACCGTGCAGGAATTGCGAATATTCCGTGGCAGCTTCCAGGGCGTGGCCAATAGTATGGCCGAAGTTGAGGATGCGGCGCAGGCCCGATTCTTTTTCGTCGGCAGAAACAACATCGGCTTTCACGCGGATGGAATCGCCGATCACGCGCTGCAAAGTCCGGGAATCCCGGCCAAGAATCGATTTAGGATGCCGCTCCATAAAATCGAACAGACGGCTATCACGAATCACACCGCACTTGAGGGATTCGAACAAGCCGGAGCGGAATTCGCGGTCGTCCAGCGTCGCCAGAATATCCGGATCAACCAGGACTGTGCTGGGTTGGTGGAAAGAGCCAACAAGATTTTTGCCACCGCGCAAATTCACTCCGGTCTTGCCGCCGATGCTGGCATCCACCTGCGCCACAACCGTGGTTGGAATCTGGACTACCGGGATTCCGCGCATAAAAACTGCCGCAAGAAAACCGGCGCTGTCGCCCACAACGCCGCCGCCAAAAGCCACCAGCAGCGACTTGCGATCGGCCTTGGCATCCACCAGGCTTTCCGCCAGCTGCTCGACGGTGTGCAATCGCTTGGCCGGTTCGCCGTCATGCATTTCCAGGACTTCATACGGCAGGCGGGCCTCGCGCAATGATTTTTCCAATGCCTCGCCCCAATAGCGGCGCACGTTGGGCGAGGTGATAACAAACACGCGACTGCCGGAGGACGGCAATACGCGCCGCACCTCGCGTCCGGCACGGCGCAGCAAACCTGCCCCCACCTGGACGACATACGCATTCGGTTTGG
>DASXIL010000121.1:0-4433 GCA_036497985.1 Candidatus Angelobacter sp.
CGCGTGGCCTCAGTCTGGGCCGGCTCGGGATTGTACCAGCGGTCTGAGGTGGCAAATTGCGTCGCAAACCAGTAAGGCGAAGGTAGATCAGTCTGGTTGTAAAAACCCATCGAGCGGACGCCTTTGGTGTCAGGATCGCCATCGAAAATCGCCAATCCGCCGGCAGTATGAACAAATCCGTCCAACAGAAGCGGAGCACTGTCACTGGTATCGAAGCGGTTGGCATTGCCGTGGCTTTCAAGCCATCCTGCCGTCGTGTTGTATATGCAACTTGTTGCAAGATGGAAATTGGTAATCGTATCTCCATCGTCCGCGGGATTAGTGAAGTTCGTTTCCAGATCGTCGGCGTCCCGGCCTAAGGTGATGCTGGCCCGATAGTCATTCATCTTTCCGAAGTAAGAGTCGAAAGAACGGTTCTCCTGCATCATGAAAATGATGTGGTTCACGCTCTGTAGCGAGCCGGCAGGAGTGGAAGATGGTGATGGTGATGGCGTTGGAGTCGGGCCGGTGCTGGCGCCCAGTCCCTGGCAGCCTGTGAGCATGGTGAGAGACAGCACGGCAAAAACGCTGGCAAACGCTAGTCTTTTGATCTGGGTCATAAGGCCTTGCATGGACAGGTTGTCCGCGACTACTGAGGCTCAGAGCGATGTTAAAAAGCAGCAGCTCTGGCCACAATGTGAGATGTCATCCCTTAGGACAAAAGTTGGATGTTGCTGGATTTACTTAGTTTTGACATCCCAAGCAGGTGTTCTGACATCGAAAGTTTTTAGCTGCTCTCAACGCAATTGTTGGGACAAACTTCGTCTTAAGGACCCTGGGGACCCGTAATGAGAATTGCAGTCGTAGGATCAGGTTATGTCGGGCTGGTAGCAGGCGCCTGCTTTGCCGAGTTAGGCCATCAAGTTGTTTTAGTCGACAACGATGAACGCAAACTTGCCGAGCTCCAGCGCGGTGAGTGCCCTATCCATGAAAAATTTCTTCCTGAGCTGCTTGAGCGTCACCGCGGCAAAAGCCTGGATTTTACAGGCGACCTGGCGGATGCCGTACGCCGCAGCCAGCTGATTTTCGTTGCCGTAGGCACGCCGCCTAAAGATGACGGTGATGCCGACCTCTCTTATGTCGAGTCAGTCGCCCAGGGAATTGCCTGCGCCATTGACGACTACAAAGTGATTGTCGAAAAGAGCACCGTGCCGGTTTATACCAACAGCTGGGTAAGAAAGATCATGCTGCTGAACGGCGCGCCCGCAGAGCTGTTTGATGTGGCTTCCAACCCGGAGTTCCTGCGTGAGGGAACTGCTGTGGCTGACTTCCTCTATCCTGACCGCATTGTGGTGGGCGCCGATAGCGACCGCTGCGCCGACCTGCTGGCTGAGGCCTATCAGCCTCTGGTGGATGGCAGCTATTTCACAAAACCGGACGCCATACCCGGCCCGGTAGCCGGCCCGTTCAAGGCGAATTTACTCCGCACCAGCGCCAAGAGCGCAGAGCTGATCAAGCATGCCTCCAACGCTTTCCTGGCCATGAAAATCTCCTTTATTAATGCTGTAGCGAGTGTCTGTGAGGCTGTAGGCGCGGACGTGGAGCAGGTTCGTGAGGGAATCGGGACAGATTCCCGCATTGGCCGGCGCTTCCTCTCGCCTGGAGTGGGGTACGGCGGCTCCTGCTTCCCCAAAGATCTTCTGGCGTTCCGTTCCGTAGCCCGCGAGAACGGCTGCCACTTTGGGCTGCTGGACGAAACTGTAAGAGTGAATGAAGAACAGCGTAACCGCTTCATGCGTAAAGTGCGCAAAGCGCTCTGGACGTTGAAGGGCAAGAAGCTCGGCGTGCTTGGCTTGGCATTCAAGAATGGCACTGACGATTTACGCGAGTCACCGGCCGTCGCGATTATTAAGGCGCTTCTGAAAGAAGGCTGCTCAGTTACCGCCTATGATCCGGCCGCCATGGACCGGGCCGCAGAGGAGTTCGGGCCCACCAGCGCGGTGAAATTTGCCGGCGGTCCTTATGAAGCCCTGGAAGGCGCTGACGCCTGCCTGGTTCTTACAGAGTGGGAAGACTTTGCCGCTCTTGATCTTTCTCGCGTCAAACAGCTGCTGCACTACCCCATTGTGGTGGACGGCAGAAACCTCTTCCAGCCGGCGGCCATGGAAGCCGCAGGCCTTAATTATTACAGTGTGGGACGTCCTGACGTTGTGGGTGAGCGCGCCGTAGCGATCAAGGCTTCCTTAAAAGCAGAAGCGGCAAAACAGAATGAAGCAGCCTAATTTTCTGTGGAGGGCCGGGAACGCGCGGTTTCACGGCCCTTCGGCAAAGATTCAGGCAATAGGCAATAGAAGGACACGGTTCAGAAAAAAGGTTCTCTGGAGTTGGGCCATGCTTTCGGTTGTAGTTCCAATTTATAACGAAGAAGAAAACATCAGTGCTTTTCATTCCGCGATACACTCCGTGATGGAGGGTATGGAAGAGCATTGGGAAGTTGTTTATGTCAATGACGGCAGCCGGGACAAGTCGCTCTCACTGCTGATAGACATCCAAAGGCGCGACCCACGTGTGATAGTAGTGGAGTTCTCGCGCAACTTCGGCCATCAGGCAGCCCTCACTGCCGGACTTCAGATCGCCAAATGGGACGCCATTATGCTCATGGATGGCGACTTCCAGGACCCGCCGGAAGTTTTGCCCCGCATGGTAAAAGCCTGGAAGGACGGCGCGAAAGTGGTCATCGCTGAGCGTTCAAGCCGCGCGGAAACCGGCCTTCGAGGCAAGCTCTTTCCCCTGTTCTATAAAGTGATGGGCCTGATCTCTGATTTCACCATTCCGCTGAACGCCGGAATTTTTGGCCTGCTGGACCGTCAGGCAGCCGATGCCATCAATAATCTTTCTGAAGGTAACCGCTATCTCCCCGGCCTGCGCGCCTGGGTTGGCTTCCCAACGGCGATCGTGTATTACGAGCGTGCCGGGCGAGCTGCGGGTGAAGCCAAACAAACGCTGCCCAAGCTCTTCAAATACGCTATGGATGCGATCTTCAGCTTCAGTTATAAACCTTTGCGGCTTGGAATGGTCCTGGGTGGAATCGTCCTGGCGTTCACACTGTTTCTCTCGCTCGTGAATCTGGGTAACACCGTTTTCCATCTGAAGTATTTCGGCATAATACCGGGCTCAGGACACATCGGGACTCTTCTCGCCATCCTCTTTCTGGGCAGCGTCCAGCTTATATGCACGGGCTTGCTGGGTGAGTACATCGGCAGGATCTACGACGAGGTTCGCCGTCGTCCGCTTTATCTGGTTCACCAGCTTCACCGGTCAGAGGCGGAAGGCGTACTGGTTTACAAAACGGATAAAGTACTCGCCGCAGTTCAGGATTCCGTCGCGTAACCCAGAATTTTTCTTTTCCGATTTGTTTTGCACAAGCCGCCCCGCTCAATGGGGCGGCTTTTTACAAGGTAAGTTACTTAGTCCCTCTCTTCCGTAGTCGTTGCCAGCCGCAATTCCAGCGGCTTTCCACCACTTCGCAATCGTAGTACCAGACTAAGCGTCAAATCTTATGTAATTAAGGAGTCTCCTGATACATCCAGAGTAGATGCAACCGTAACCTCTGCTCCTCAAGCCAAGCACCCTAGACCTGAAGGAGTACGATAGTGAAAAACGCTATTCGGTTAATCATTGCGACCCTGACTCTGGCCACCGCATCCTTCGCGGGAGTCACGGTTAGTTCCCCTGCAACCGGATCCACCGCAGGATCCCCAGTCCACTTCGTCGCCTCTGCAACATCCACTCATCCGATCACCGCCATGAGAATTTATGTGGACAACCTGAGCGTTTACCTGGTTTCTGCAAGCAGTCTGAACACCTCTGTGACCATGTCGGCCGGCACTCACAGCGTTGTTGTTCAAGCCTGGGACTCAACGGGAGCGGTTTTCAAGACGCCAATGAGTTTGACCGTAAGCGGCAGCGCGCCTGCTCCAACTCCCACGCCCTCGGCCACTCCGACACCTTTGCCTGCGCCTCCGGCAGGAGCGGTGGTCAAAGGCAATATCGACCAGATGACCGGTTGGGAAAGCTGCACAGTATGCGCCGGCGCAAATGCTGCAGGTCCAGTAGCCACCTACTCGATGGTCGAAAACCAGGCATCTCCTTCGCTCGATGGTCTGGCTGCCAAATTCAGCATCAGTGGAACCACTCCTTACTCTGACGCTCTCTGGTGTAAACAGCTTGGAGCGGCTGACACAGCCACACACCTCAAGTATGACGTGGATTTCTATATTACCAACCCCGGTGTATCGCAGGCACTCGAGTTTGATAACAACCAATCCAACGGCGTACACAAATTTATCTACGGCACGCAGTGCAACATCAAGGGCGGCCACTGGGACGTATGGGGCAACGCCGCAGGCAATTGGCTTTCGACCGGTATTGCCTGTTCAGCTCCAACCGCTTTT
>DASXIL010000122.1:0-2348 GCA_036497985.1 Candidatus Angelobacter sp.
CCTTCCACTTTGGATTTAGGAACCAGGACATCGGCCGTCATTCCGGGAACGAGATTTTTCTTGCTGTTATCCACTTGCAGATTAAGTGCGATGGCCTTGATGTCGCGCTAACGGCGATTTACGTCGCGCTGTGTGGCGAAATCAGCTTCCGGCGCCTTGAAAATAACTTTGCCGGAGACGATATCCCCTGAGGGAAGGCGGACATTCAGTTTGTCGCCAAGTGCGATATGCACGGACTCGGTTTCAGGAACTGCCGCGCGTACCCAGACATCGCTGAGATCTGTGATGATGGCGATCGGCTGGCCCAGATTGACGACCTCGCCTTCGCGGGCTGCACGCACAGTGACGATTCCACTCACGGGCGCGGTGACTTTGGTATAGCCAAGGCGGGCTTCCGCGGCTTCCAACTGGGCTTTGGCATTCAATTGCTGTGCGCGCGTGGAAGCGACGTTGCTCTGTGCAGCTTGAGTCTGGCGTGTATGCGCCTGCGCCGTCACCAGATCAGCCTGCGCGGCACGAGACTGGTCTTCCGCGGCACGCACCAAAGCTTGCTGGGCTTTGAGTTGCGCCTCGGCCTGGTCGGCTTGCTGCTGCGATGCGACACCTTGCTGCGCCAACGCGATGGAGCGACGCGTATCGCCCTGGATGCGTTGTAAGTCGGCTTGAGCCTGAAGAAATGTGGCCTGTGCAGCACGGGCTCTCGCCTCTGCATTGACCACGCCGCTGGATGTTTCGCCGGCAGTTTGCTCTTCTGTTGCGCGAGTTTGAGTAACCTGGTGCCGAAGGCTGTCCAGTACGGCTTCGGCGGCCTGGCGATCAGCGGTGAGTTCCTGTGCGTCGAGCACGGCTATGGTGTCTCCGGTCTTGACCTCCGTGCCTTCATCGATGGCCAAACGCTCAATGCGGCCGCTCATTTTGGGGCTGACTACGACCTGGTTAGCGTCTACGGTGCCGATCAAGACAAGATCAGACGAGTGGTCGGCAGAGAAAAAATAATAGATAGCAGCAATGACCAGCAGCAGTCCGAGAAAGGCAAAAAAGCGGTTGCGCGTGCTCATGGCTTGCAAGCTTTCTGTGCTGCGGCGGGAGTGAAAACGCCCGCACAAATGAAATCGAGCACGGCAGTTCGGCGGGCAGCAACTCTTTCTGGCGACGCAGGATCTCCGGCATGCATAAATTGCTGCGCGGGCATGCTGATGAAATAGAAAACAATGGTGCCAATAATTGAAGTCACGGTTTGGATAGGATCGACCTTCCGAAAATCTCCGGCATGAATGCCTTCTTCGATAAGTTTTTCCAAACGGCTATACAAGGGCTTGCCGTGGCGCTCCATGATGCGGCTGGCAGCAGGTGAGAGGGCGCGGCCCGCGCTGCGCATAAATTCGCGCTGCACCAGTCCCGGGTAGACGGGGGCGCTGGCAATGTAATCAAAGTGGGTCTGCGCATAGAGCAGCAATCTTTCACGCGGTGGAAGGTCAGAACGCTCCAGCACCCCGGCGACACGTTCATGCAGGCCAGAAAAAACCTGGTCCAGAGCCGCAGCGTATAGGCCTTCTTTATCTTTGAAGTAGTAGTAGAGCAGGGCTTTATTGACGCCGGCGCGGCGGGCAATCTCATCTGTGCGCGCTCCGGTCACGCCTTCATGTGCAAATTCTTCCAGTGCGGCTTTCAGGATGGCGGCGCGGGTCTTCTCCGGCTCGCCGCGGGAGCCGGACTTGCCGGATTTGATAGCAGATGCCATTAATTAACCAGTTATTTAATTATCGAACATTCAAAGGTCATTGGCAAACAAAGATTTGCCACCGGCGTTGGGGCAGCGATTGCCGGCCCGGTCGATGGTGACGGCTCAAAAGTGCGTTTTGTTAAAATAAAGAGTTTGCCTTTCTCATCTCGCCATACTTAGGAATTGAATGCCTGAAACCATGCTTGCCGTAGTGAAACCGGAGGCCGCGCCGGGAGCGGATGTCCGGCAGATGCCCATTCCCCAATTTGGTCCGGACGATGTTCTGGTGAAAGTGAAAGTGGCGTCAGTTTGCGGCACAGATCTGCACATATACAACTGGGACCAGTGGGCGCAGAACCGCATCAAGCCGCCGTTGATTCCCGGGCATGAGTTTTGTGGCCACGTGGTTGCCACGGGCAAGAACGTGACGGCAGTGAAGGAAGGCGATTTTGTTTCCGCGGAGATGCACGTGGCCTGCGGCAAGTGCTACCAGTGCCGCACCGGCGAAGCCCACATCTGCCAGCACGTAAAGATCATCGGCGTGGACGCCAACGGGGCATTCGCAGAGTTCGTGAAGATTCCCGAATCGAATATCTGGAAGATCGACCCGGGCATTCCGGCGGAT